>NZ_WEHX01000218.1 GCF_009183815.1 Sutterella seckii
CGCCTTGCGATTGCGCCAGCACGTTCTGAGCGAGTCTATGACATCCCCGAATGTTGCATTGTCGAGTACTCCTGCCTTCGACATGCGCTTCACAATGCGGGATGTCAGGATGGAGGCAATGAGGTCTACGAATTCGGATCCGCGGACGGAGTAGTCGGACTGGACCCGGGTTACGCCGAAATCAAGGCTGTTCTTGTAAACATCGAAGAACATCTCAAGCTGCCAGCGCTGTTCGTAGCATGCGTAGACCTCAGCGCACGTCATGTCGAGATCCGACTCAAAGACGATTGTTCCATACGAACCGCAATGCTCATCGTAGTTCTTCTTGTCGTATGAATCGCTCCTGCGCTGGCGGTCCATGAAGGAGTTGTCTTCCGCCTGAGCCTTCCACGAATCCCTGAAGGAGTAGAGGAAGCGCCCGTTTCCCATCTTTACCTTTTTGCAGCGGATGCGCTTATCAATGCCGCGCAGACAATCCTCGAAATCGAGCATGGCGTTCTCTGCAATCTTCTTGTCCGAGCGCTTCAGCGGCGTGAGGAAATGAAGCCCTTCATGCTTTCGGAGCAGGCCTTCAATTGCCTTGGGAGGGAATCCCTTGTCCGTGATCAGGACGCCTCGTTCGATTTTGTTTTCCGAAACGAATGAGCTGTAGGCGCGGGCGTCGATCATATTGCCCGGATAGACCTGTGCGCACAAGGGTTCCTGTGCTTCAAGG
>NZ_WEHX01000219.1 GCF_009183815.1 Sutterella seckii
CGCGCGGCATTGCATACGTCGCTTCGTGCATTTGACGCTTCCGCGCCTTTCTACGAAGAAGTCAACGCGGAGCGTGAACGCATGCTTGCCTTCGCGGACCGGATTCGCAGCGAAGGCAAGATTACGGATGTAATCAACATCGGCATCGGCGGGTCGGAGATGGGGCCGCATGCGGTGTGGCATGCGCTGCAGCCGCTCAACCCGACGATCAATCTCCATTTCCTTTCAACGGTTGACGGCACCCTGCTTGATCGCATCTTGAGCCGATGCCGCCCCGAGTCGACGCTCGCCATCGTTTCATCGAAGAGCTTCGGCACTCGCGAGACGATGGTGAACGCCGAGATGGTTGATGCCTGGTTTGCCCGGGCGGGCATCACCGGAGAAAGACGCCACGAACATATCGTAACCGTGTCGTCAAAGGAGGACGCTGCCGAATCGTTGGGCCTCCGAAAAGAGAACGGCTTCAAGATCTGGCCCTGGGTGGGCGGCCGCTTCTCGGTATGGAGCGCGATCGGACTGCCGCTTGCCATTGGATTGGGTCGAGAGACATTCCTCTCATTCCTTCGTGGTGCGAATGCAATGGACAAGCATGCTCTCAATGCACCTGTTTCGGAAAACCTGCCGATTCTGATGGCGCTGCTGGCCTATTGGGATGCAACAAAGCTCGAAATCCCATCAAGGTGTCTGGTGCCGTACGACTGCCGACTCGACAT
>NZ_WEHX01000220.1 GCF_009183815.1 Sutterella seckii
CTACGACAAGACGGATGTCATCCCGTTTGACAAGATTGAGGACTTTATGAAGAAGAACCTTTGATGAATGAGCGGAGTTAGGCCGCTTGTTCTTCAGTTATCCCAGAAGCCCCGGGTTGCGATTGAACCGCCCGGGGCTTTTTCTCTCCCAAACTCCCGTGGGCTAGCACCAAAAGTAGTGCTTCCCCGCGGGAGGGGTGACGCCGATCTGCTCATAGACCTGAGTCTGCCGCCTGGTCAGCAGATCCACCCTCCATTCACGGCCGTTCCCCACACGCACAGCCACTACCGGCTCAATAGCTGCCAGAAGCTTGTTCAATGAGTTCCCAGGCAGAACAGCCTGCTTCTTTCGAGCCTGCATGGCTACCTGTCTATAGATTGACTGGGCCAGTTCATAAACGAACAGCTTGCCCTCAAAGGCAGTCTGCGTTGCCATCAGGCGGCGCGCATCTTCCTCGACCTTCAGCTCCCGGAAGGTGCGTTCGATGTTGTTGCGGTCCGAGTAGATCGTAAACACTTGAGCCGCAGACAAATACCGATCCGTTCGGATGGCCAGGCACCCTTCAAACTCGGTCTTCCGCGTCATAACCTGCGCCTTGCGGTAGTAAACCTTATGACCCTTATCGGATTCCTTCTCTCCGATGCAATTGGCCGTACGCTGAGCCAGACGGGGGTCCAGTTTCCTGCCCGAATTCAGAACCTTGAGC
>NZ_WEHX01000221.1 GCF_009183815.1 Sutterella seckii
AGTTTGCGGCGGCGCTTTGGAGGCTTCACTTCATCAAATAGTCCGGTCAGCGGGATCTCCTTGAGAATTTCCTTTGCCATGCAAATCCTGCTCGTTGGGGCTGCGGCGTATTCCTGAGCAATATGCTCGAAGAGTTTTGCCTTCAGGTCTTTCGAGCGCACGTTGTAGCCCAGGATGTAGCTCACCCCTTCCTCGACAATGATTCTGATGAGCTCGGCGTTGTTGTAGCCGGTATCGCCGCGCACAAGAATTCGTGCGCCGGGGAAGCTTTCCCTGAGCTTTTGAATCAGCCGGCGGATGTGAATCAGGCAGAGCGCGGCGCCATTCGCTGCGCCCGGGGCATTCTGCACAAACGCAGGAACGCCGTTGATCGCCACAAAGATCGGCAGGTATGAGATGCACCGGTAGTGCCCGTCGTAGCTGGCCTCATTCTGATTGCCGAAAAGCTCTACCGGGGTAGAGTCCACATCAATGATGAAGTACTCCTTATCTCCTCGTTTTTTAAGGATTCTTATGGCTTCATTCTCTGTGAAGTCAATCAGATCCATGATTGCCGGCGTTGTGATTCTGAGGGAATCAGTCTTTCCTGACTTTGGGAGTTTCAAGGCCCTAAAAATCGTGGGTTGCCCTGCACCCCACTTTTTTTGACCTGAATTCTCTATTTCGTTATATAGGCTGGTTATA
>NZ_WEHX01000222.1 GCF_009183815.1 Sutterella seckii
GCATCCTCGAATGCCGTCGAAGAATAAGCCGACGCAGGCTTCCTCGGTGCCGCTCGCGAATACACGGGTTCTTTCCTCGACGCCGAAAATGCCCTTCTCGTTAATGACGTGGGCGACCTTCCAGCGGATCGTTTCCGCGTATTTTTCCAACATGGTCTTGTAGGCCAGCGCGGAAGACTTCAGCATGACGACGTAGCGGTATCCAAGCTCCCGGATAAGCCCCATAACGCTTTCAGCAGCAAAGCCGCGATCGAGAATGACGCCTTCAATTTCAATCCCGGCAGCGGCAAGAAAGCGAATCATCTTCTCAAAAGCCTTGGCATCGACTTTGCCGCCGTTGTTGAGGAACCAGGTGACGGGGCGCCCATCCTTCGAGCTGACGGCCCACATGTAGCTGTAGATATTTACTGCCTTATGCGACTTTGAATTGCCGGGTTCGGCAACACGGCTTTCCGAGATCGTGCAGTCGTTGTTTGAGCCATCGATGCAGAGCCAGACTTTCGTGCCTCCCTGCACTGCGAAGCGCTTGAGCCAGTCCATCCGAAACTGGTGGATGATGTCTGCACTCAATTGATCTTCAAAGAAATCGGAATACCAGCTGTCGCTCCGAAGCGAATCGGAAAAGAGCAGCTGCTGAGCCATCTCGTCCTTCATCAGATCTGTTGAATCAGCTCT
>NZ_WEHX01000223.1 GCF_009183815.1 Sutterella seckii
ACGTCGACAATGACATACGCGTAGTAGAACCTGCCCGTGTACTTGCTCGAGCGCAGATAGGTGATGTCCCAGGTCCACACCTCGTTTGGCTTCTCTGCGCTGTATGCAGTCGGCTTGCTGCGCCGGCGGGCTTCCCGGGTAGGCGCACGGCGTGCGTTCAATCCCCGTGCCCTGAAGAGACGGTAAAGCGTTGAGAGAGAGCACCAGTACTCCTTGTTTTCATCGAGCAGCTTGTAGAAGGCCTGCGTCAGACTAAGATCCCGCACATCGGCTTTGCAGAAGCGATCTACGATCTGCTCACGCAGGTCCTCAGGGATTTGCCGCGGGCTCGTAAAGTTGCTGCGGTCGAGCCGGCCATCACCATCCGGTGCATGCCGCCAGTTCTGCAGCGTCCGTGGGGTAATGCCGACTGCCTCGCAGGATTGCCTCTGCGACAAGCCTTTCGATTGACCGAATTCGACCAGCGAAACGATTTCCCGGCGATCATGGGCACTGATCAGCTTTCCTTTGCCCCCCAGATCGCCTCGGCTTTTTTTGACAACATCAGCATCGTCGCAGCGTCCGCTAATGCTTTGTCTTTTCTGGCGATTTCTCGGTCCTTCCTGGCATTTTCCTTCTTGAGTTCAGACATGGCCGACATCTGAGCATCATGGAGCTTCTTG
>NZ_WEHX01000224.1 GCF_009183815.1 Sutterella seckii
GTTCGCCTCGGGATCCGCACCGATATTGCGCTCCACATCCAGGCGCATGCCGTGAATCAAGGGAGCAACTTCGGAGAGGAAGACTGCCGCGGCGGCGTATTTCTTTTCGGAAAGATCCAGCCGGACTTCGACTTCAGCAGCATGCTGCAGAGCGACTGCAGCCTCCGCCTTAGCCGCATCAGCCTGCTTTCGGGATTCCAGAAGCAGGGCGATCAGCTTTTCGCGGGGAAGACGTGAGAAATCGACGGACATGGAGCGCTCGAAAACAGTGTTGCAATGGCGTAATTTTACCCGTTCTCAGCTCGCTAAAAATCATCGTCTTAACTACTGCCAGTAACTTAGAACGCTCACTACAAGCGCTCTGGAAGGGCCTCCTTGAAGGAGGGCTTTTTAGTCTCCCGACGTCTTCCGAAGGCCTCTGTGAAGGCACTGGATGGTCCTGCGCTCATATTTGAATGCGTCTCATTTCGATCTCTTTTTCGGAGTTTGCACTAATTACTCATCTATTTGATTTGAATAAATTTTTAAGCATTCCTCGCCGTTCTGCCTGCAGATCTTCGCTATCCAGGTACGCCGCCAGTTCGTCCGGCGTAATGGGGCCGCCGCAGGTCCGGACGCTCTCATCAGAAATCGCGCAAACCGTCCGTCGTTGAGACGACGC
>NZ_WEHX01000225.1 GCF_009183815.1 Sutterella seckii
GCGTCGTCTCAACGACGGACGGTTTGCGCGATTTCTGATGAGAGCGTCCGGATCTGCGGCGGCCCCCATTACGCCGGACGAACTGGCGGCGTACCTGGATGGCGAAGATCTGCAGGTAGAACGGCGAGGAATGCTTAAAAATTGATTAAAATCAAATAGATGAGCAATTGGTGCAAACTCCGAAAAAGAGATCGAAATGAGACGCATTCAAATATGAGCGCAGGACCCTCCGGTGCCCTCACAGGGGCCTTCGGAAGACGTCGGGAGACTAAAAAGCCCTCCTTCAAGGAGGTCCTTCCAGAGCGCTTGTAGTGATCGTTCTGAGCTACTGGCAGTAATTAAGACGAGGATTTTTAGCGAGCTGAAAACGGGTAAAATTACGCCATCGCAACACTGTTTTCGAGCGCTCCATGTCCGTCGATTTCTCACGTCTTCCCCGCGAAAAGCTGATCGCCCTGCTTCTGGAATCCCGAAAGCAGGCTGATGCGGCTAAGGCGGAGGCTGCAGTCGCTCTGCAGCATGCTGCTGAAGTCGAGGTCCGGCTGGATCTTACGCCGCCGCGGCAGTCTTCCTCTCCGAAGTTGCTCCCTTGATTCACGGCATGCGCCTGGATGTGGAGCGCAATATCGGTGCGGATCCCGAGGCGAAC
>NZ_WEHX01000226.1 GCF_009183815.1 Sutterella seckii
TTTGGGCGCAGGCGTCAAAAACGGCGGCATCGTGCGCGTCTGGCTGTGAACCGGATTTCTGCGACCGTTCACCTCCTGCGCAAAGAAGTCGAGATGCTCGTCGCTCAAGCCGAATTCGGCATAGAGCAGAGCCATGCGCTTTGAGTAGTCGTGCACGGCACAGTACTCATCATTCGGCATCAGCGTCAGAACGGTGCGATCCGCCTCCCGCAGGGCTTGTTGGTGTCGAGCTCCAGCTTGCGGCAGGCGAGTTCGATTTCCGTACGAATGACGGCGGCAATGAAGCAGATGGCAAGCTTTGCCTCAATGCGCTGATCGTCATGCACGCGCGTTACGTCCGCTCCGAGCTGAGACTTCAATGCGCTGAACTGCTTCTCTGAGATGTCGCGGTAGTCATAGATCTCACTGATCCTCTCTGCGGGTAGATCTTCCGAAGAGGCGATGGCATTAAAGCCATGACGGTCAATAGATTCCTGAAGCCGTTCAGTGCAGAGCTCTACAGCGGGAGCATCCTCGGTTCCCGTCAGCTTCAGATAGGGCTTCATGTCGGAAGCAATTTTGAGCTTGCTGAGCTTCTTTCCGCCAATGATCTGAGCCTTGATGTCCTGCTGGCTCTTCAGCACCCGGGCAATGT
>NZ_WEHX01000022.1 GCF_009183815.1 Sutterella seckii
CATCGATGCCCGATTCCTTTCCGGCCCATTCGAGAATTCTCTGTAGTCCGACATGCGTGCGAACAGCATCAACAGGAGGCTTCACAACCTCAGAACGCGATTTTTTGGGGCGGGTCGGGATCATTTCGGTTGTTCCGGCAAGAATTTTTCCAAGAAGTCGGGTAGAGATCGTCTTGGTTTTCTGCGTCTTGGCGTCGTAGCCGGTAACTCGTTCATACACGTAAACATCGCCATTCGGGCGGGTTTCACGACGAATACCAACATGCGTTTTTCCGGTGAGAGGGCGTCCCATGATTTACTCCAATAATGTTTCTATATTATATCATACGTACACTATTGAAGTCAACAAAAAAGTCCGTGAGTTTCACGGAATTTTTATTGGAAAACTCATTTCTAAAGAGCTTTCGTGAGGGCTTTCGACGACTTTTAGGACAAAAAAGCCTCTGACCCGAAAGCAGAGGCTTTTTTTTGTGTCATCCGACCCGGTGCAAACGCCGGCGGGAGTTGTTTCCTCCCGCTTCCGCCTGCGGTCAAAAGCAGTTAATGCTTCGCCTCGTGGTCGTGGCCGCAACAGCAGCCCTTCTTTTCTTCGTGATCGTGATCGTGGTCGTGACCGCAGCAGCACTCGCCTTCGTCATGATGGTGATGATGTCCGCCGCAGCCGCATTCACCTTCCTCGTGGTGATGGTGGCCGCCGCAACCGCATTCCTCGTGATCATGGTCATGCCCGCCGCAGCAGCATTCGCCTTCGCCGTGATGGTGGTGATGACCGCCGCAACCGCATTCGCCTTCCTCGTGGTGATGGTGGTGACCGCAGCCGCAGCCGCACTCATCTTCATCATGGTGGTGGTGATGTCCGCCGCATCCACAGCCGCACCCGCCTGCAGGTTCGCGGAACTGAATCGGATCAAAGGGTTCCTCGGCTTCCGTCACTTCGAGACCCACCATCTGAAGCATCTTGGCGAGGTTGGGGAGCGGAAGGACGGAGAAGCCTTCGTCAATCTGAGCCAGACGAACGCCGCGGTTGATGAGCGCGCCTGCTGCTTCGCGGAGAACGTTGAGGTCGCCCGTGACGTGGAGCACCTTCTCAACGGCCGGACGAACAGCCCAGAAAGCACCGGTTTCATCAACGAAGAGATCATCGACCTCAAGCGGACGAAGATCAGCAGCAGCCACGCCCACCGTCACATCGCCCGTCGGGGTATGGATGGTCTGCGGGAGCTCCGCGCGCTGAGCGGAGGTGAGGGGAAGCGGATGAGCCTTGTCAAGGAGAGCCTGCGCGGGAGCAGCCTGCGCGGGAAGAAGCTTGGTAAGCGTCGTCATGGAAATACTGTCCTGAAATATCAGAGTTCCCGAAGCTTCTCTGAAGCAGCGAGAACTCGAACTAAAAAACTTGTCTATTGTACGAAAAGGAACGGCAGGCCGGCCTCCATCTTTCGGAGTGAGGCTTTTGCCCATGCGCTACGGAAAAATTGCCGCCAGCGCATCCGAAAGACGGTCGACCGCAATAACCTCGAGCCCTTCAATCGGCTGCTTGGGCGCATTGGCGCGCGGAATGAGCGCCTTTGAAAATCCGAGCTTCGCGGCTTCTCTCAACCGCTCCTGACCTCTCGGCGCCGGACGTATTTCGCCTGCGAGCCCGACTTCGCCGAAGATGACGAGGCCGCGCTCGAGGGGCTTGTCGCGCCAGCTCGAGCAGATCGCCGCAAGCACGGGAAGGTCCACTGCGGTTTCAGAGATCTTCACGCCGCCCACGGCATTGACGAATACGTCCTGATCAAAGAGCGCCACGCCCGCGTGCCGGTGAAGAACGGCAAGAAGCATCGCCAGTCTCTGGTTGTCGACGCCGACGGCGAGACGGCGCGGCGCCGGCGAATGCGTTTCGTCGACGAGCGCCTGAATTTCCACGAGGAGCGGCCGGGTGCCTTCCTGAGTGACGAGAACGGTGGAGCCGGGAATGTTCGACTTGTATTCCGAAAGGAAAATCGCCGAAGGGTTCGTTACGCCCCTCAGTCCATGATCCGTCATCGCGAAGACGCCGAGTTCGTTCACGGCGCCGAAGCGATTCTTGAATGCCCGCACGAGACGGAAGTTCGAATGGGTGTCGCCCTCAAAGTAAAGCACCGTATCGACGATGTGCTCGAGAATGCGGGGGCCGGCCAATGCGCCGTCCTTCGTGACGTGCCCCACGAAAAAGAGCGTGGCGCCGGTGGTCTTCGCGATGCGGGTGAGCCTTGCCGCGCATTCGCGCACCTGAGAAACCGATCCCGGAGCGCTGTCGAGCGCACCCGAAAAAAGCGTCTGAATCGAGTCGATCACGACGAATTCGGGCTTCTTCTCCGTAATCACCGCTTCGATGTGCTCGAGCTCAATCTCGCTCATGAGCTGCAGCCCCTGAAGCGGAAGCTGGAGGCGCTGGGCGCGAAGCGCAATCTGACCGGCGCTCTCTTCGCCCGAAACGTAGACGCATCTGACCCCGCCCGCAACAAGCCGAGCCATGACCTGCAGAAGCAGTGTGGATTTGCCGATCCCGGGGTCGCCGCCGATGAGAGAAACGCCGCCCCGGACGAGGCCGCCGCCCATCACGCGGTCGAATTCCGAGAGCCCTGTAACGACGCGGGGGGCCTCTTCGGCCGTGACGTCGGCAAGATCCTGCAGCGCCCCGGTCGTATCAACGAAGCCCCGGCCCGCGCGCTTATCCGTACCATAGCGCCCGGCCGCACCCGTCGGAACCTTGAATTCCTGAAGCGTATTCCATGCGCGGCAATGCGGGCACTGGCCCTGCCACTTGACGGTCGTACCGCCGCATTCGGAGCAGACAAACTCAACCTTATCGCGCTTCGCCATCAGGCATCCTCTCTCAGTACGATCGGCACGCGGCGCGCGAGCGCGCAGATGAGTTCATACCCGATCGTGCCGCAGCAGGCCGCAACGCGATTGACGGGAAGGTGCCGCCCCCAGAGCTCGACCCGGCTCCCGAGCTGTGCTGCCGGGATGTCGGTAATGTCGATTTCGAGCATGTCCATTGAGACCGACCCCGTCAAGGGCGCAATCTGACCCTCAACCCAGACGGGCGAGCCGTCCGGCATGGAGCGGGGATAGCCGTCCGCGTACCCGCAGGCCACCACCGCGATGCGGGAATGGCGTTTGGCAATCCAGCGCGATCCGTACCCCACGGCTTCGTCCGCTGGAATTTCCTGAATCGCGATGATCTTCGCGGCAAGCGTCATTGCCGGGATGATTCCGAGCTCTTCAGAGGAAATATGGCTGTCGGGGCTGACGCCGTAGAGCGCTACGCCCGCGCGCACCGCCTCGCCTCCCACCTCCGGGTGGAAGAGAATGGCGGCGGAATTCGCCATGCAGGCTGCCGCACCTCCGCGCGCGAGCCTGCCCATGCGGGCGAGCTGCTTCTCGACCGTAGCCGGGCGGTCGCCGAAATAGGTGGGTTCGGCATTCGCAAAATGCGTGACCACATCCATCACGCGCACGCCCGGAATGGACGTGAGCTCGTCGTAGACGGCATTCACCTCCACCGGGAGAAACCCCAGCCGGTTCATGCCGGAATTCACCTTGATGTGGCAGCGCACATCCTTCACGCCCGCCTTTCTGAGGAGGTCGATCTGCCAGAAGGAATGAATGACGGTCTCGACCTTGAGCGACTCGAGCCGCTCAATGTCGGTGGCGTCGAAAAAGCCTTCAAGGAGAAGAATTCTCTTCTGCCAGCGGCAGCGGCGGGCAAGCTCGGCATCGCAGAGGTCGATGGTGGCGAGACCGTCCGCATCGGCAAAGGCCGTCACGGCATTTTCGAGCCCGTGGCCGTAAGCATTCGCCTTCACGACGGCCCAGAGCGTGCGGCCCTCGGCCTTGCTTCGCATCACGCTCAGATTGTGGCGAAGGGCATGGAGATCAATTTCAGCAAATATTGGGCGCGGCACGGCTTTATGAAGCTCCGGGGAAATGAGAACGAAAGGGAAATTTTCGCACCTTGCCGCTCAGTTCGCCTTTTTCTCTTTCGCAACGATCTGTAATGGCCGCCGCACGCCCGGAGGGGAAGCGCTCAAAATGGCTTCCCAAGACGACGGGAGTCAACGTTTGTTAGACTCTCCCGATTCAATAATTGCTGGGCTTTTCAATGAATCGCGGCTTTTACACCATCATGGCGGCGCAGTTTCTGTCCTCGCTTGCGGACAATGCGCTTCTCATTGCTGCCATTGCGCTCCTCACGAGCCTGGGCGCGCCCGACTGGCAGACGCCGCTCCTCAAGCTCTTTTTCGTTGTGAGCTACGTCCTTCTCGCAGCCTGGGTCGGCATCTTCGCCGACTCGATGCCCAAGGGCCGCGTCATGTTCCTCACGAACGCCCTGAAGGCGGTGGGGTGCCTCCTGATGCTCTTCGGCGGACATCCGCTCCTCGCCTACGCAATTGTCGGCATCGGCGCCGCCGCCTACTCTCCGGCCAAGTACGGCATCCTTACGGAGCTTCTTCCCGCGGAGAAGCTTGTCGTTGCGAACGGCTGGATTGAGGGCCTGACCGTCGGCTCCATCATCCTCGGCGTGGTGCTTGGCGGGGTCCTTATCCGCCCGGAAGTGGCGCAGCCGATTCTTTCCATCTTCCACCTCAATGCGATCGGTCTCGCGAGCTTTGCGGAAGGCGCCATTTTTGCGATCACCTTCGTCTACATTGCCGCTGCGCTCGTCAACCTCGCCATCCCGGATACGGGCGCGCGCTACCCGAAGCAGAAGTTTGATCCGTACGATTCGATCAAGGGGTTCCTCAGAAGCTGCTCGCTTCTCTGGCACGACCGTCTCGGACAGATTTCGCTCTCCGTCACGACGCTTTTCTGGGGCGCCGGCGCCGTGCTGCAGTTCCTCGTTCTCAAGTGGTGCGAGCACGCTCTCGGCATGAACCTTTCCGAAGGCGCCATCATGCAGGCCGTGGTGAGCCTCGGCATTGCCGTGGGCGCCGTGCTTGCCGCCGCGCGCGTTCCGCTCAAGAGCTCCCTCAAGGTGCTCCCGATGGGGATCTGCATGGGCATTCTCGTCACCATCATGGCCTTCTACACGCGCGACTGGGCGCCGGCGGGCGGACTCTCGCTCTTCGGCTTCTCCCTCTCCTGGGCGACCCTCATTGCCGCAGCGGGCATGATTGCCGTCGGCATCTGCGCGGGCTATTTCGTCGTTCCCATGAATGCGCTTCTGCAGCACCGCGGCCACGTGCTCATGAGCGCCGGCCGCTCGATTGCCGTGCAGAACTTCAACGAAAACCTCTCCATTCTCGTGATGCTCGGCGTCTATGCGCTCCTCATCAAGGCCGATCTCTCGGTGCCGATGACGATGCTTCTTTTCGGCGCCTTCGTCATGGTCTCCATGGCGCTCGTTATCGTGAAGCACATGCGCAACCAGAAGGAATTCGACAGCACCCATCTGATCGGCGAAGAGAAGCGCCATTAAGGCGCCCGGCCTTTTCAGGTGCCTGAAGTTCAAAACGCCTCGCGGAGAAAATCGAATTCCGCGAGGCGTTTTTCATTCCTGCGTCAATCCCGCTCGAGCCTTCTCACGCCCGGTCCGGAAATATCGCTCAGGCCCGATGAGCCTCTCGGCTTCACGGTGATTTGCACGCCCACGCGCTCGCGAACCGCCGGCACGTGGCTGATGAGGCCGATGAGCTTTCCAGATGTCTGCTGCAGCATCTCGAGCGCATTCAGAGCCTTCGAGAGCGATACCGGGTCGAGCGACCCGAAGCCTTCATCGAGGAAGAGCGTATCGACGCGCATCCGGTTCGTGCTGATGCGCGAGAGCGACAGTGCGAGCGCAAGCGACACCATGAAGGTTTCGCCGCCCGAAAGATTGAAGGACGTTCGCTCAATGCCCGCAAGCTCAAGGTCCCTCACTGCAAGATCAAGCCCGTTCTCGCCCCTGGCGATGAGTTCGTAGCGGCTCTGCATCTGCCTCAGAATCAAATTTGCTTCATGAAGAAGAAGTTCGAAGGTGAGCTTCTGGGCTGCCTGCCGGAAGCGGGCGCCGTCCTTGCTGCCGATGAGCGCATTGAGACGCGTCCAGAGAAGCACCGTTTTCTCGGCCTTCCCGAGCGCTTCGGCGGCGTCCCTTGCTTTCGATCTTGCATCATCGTCCGCATGAAGCCGCGCTTCGAGGCTTCCCTTAAGCTCAAGCGCCGCCTTCATCTTCCCGTCTGCGTCAGCTTCTTCGGCTAGAAGCTCCTCAAGAGGAGAATCCCTGCGGGGCGATTCGAGGAGCTTCTCCTCAGCTTCGCGCGCGTTCTGAGCTTCCTTTTGAGCTCCGGCCCAGCGAAGGTCGTGCGCCCGGATCCCGGCTTCAAGCGCCTCAATCTCTTCCCGCGGAAGGAATGCGCTCTTCACTTCCATTTCGTTCGCAAAGCCCGCTTTCTGAAGCGCTTCCCCGAGCGCTGCCGCTGCGTCCGCCGCAGCATCCTCGTATTCCTTGCGGGCCTTTTCCTCGGCTTCTCGCTTGATCGCTGCCGCCTGAAGGTATTGAACCGCCTCCTGATGAAGCGCGCCCGCCTTTCGCGTCATCCGGATGCATTCCGAGAGCTTCGTCTGAAGGGCCTCTCTTTCCGCTTTCGGATTGCGCTCGCCGAAGCGATCCTTTCTTTCCGCGCGCTGCTGATTGAGGCGTTCTGAAGCCTCTTCGAAAAGGGTCCGGGCTTCCTTCCGGTCGAGCGCGAGCTCTGCCGTCTTTTTATCCGCCTCAATTCTCCGGGCAGAGGCCGACGCGGCCTGCACCCGGGCGCGCTGCAGCGACTCATGCGCTTCGCGGACGGCCTCGGCGCGCTCGAGCAGCAATCCGGCTTCCGCGAGGGCATCCGTCATCCGCCAGCCTTCCGGCATGTAAGCCGCCATTCGCGTTTGAAGCGCATCAAACCTGCCGGCGGCGTCATTTTCTTTTGCCGCGAGGAGTTCATTCTTTGCTCGGACATCAGCAGATTTCTGCGCAAAGACATCATCAGCCAGCATGGCGGCGCGGTTCGCCTTCTGAACCTCTGCTTCTTTTTCCTTTTCCCGCTTCTGAAGGTCTTCAAGCGCCTCCTGCACGGCTCCCGCCTCAAGAGACCACTCTTCGACGCCGTTGAGACGAGCTTCAATCTCCTCTCTGCTTTCCTTTTCGAGGCTTCCCCATTCGCGACGGAGCTTCAGCCTGCGGGCTTCGAGAACCTTCAGGGCCTCGGGCGGCATGCCGGGCGCGAATCCGAGGAGCGCATCGGTTTCAAGAAGCCAGTCCTTCGCCCAGAGCTTGCCCGTGAGTTCCCTGGTTTCAGCGATTTTCTGCGAGAGGGCATTTCCTGAAAATGCAATCCCCGCCTCTCTTTGCGCCTGAGCGACCTCGCCCCGGAGCACTTCGAGAGCCTTTTCCTCACGATCCGCATCCTCGCGCTTCCTTTCGCGCGCGAGAGAATATTTCTTCAGTTCTTTATCGAGCGCCGCCAGATCTTCCCGATCCCGCTCGAGCTCGAGAGAAAGCTTCTGCGCCTCCTTGGCCTGTTCAGCTAAAAGCGGGGCCTCCGTCACAAGCGGCTCATCCGGCGCGCGCGTCTTCATTTCCGCGAGAAGCTTCTCTTCTTCCTCCTTCGCTTTTCCTTCTGCTTCCCCGAGCGCCCCGGCTTCCCTTTCGGATAGCGCAAGCCTCCTCTCGGCATCCTTCATGCGCTTCAGAGCCTCATCACTGCGAAGCTCGAGAACTTCGATCGATTTATCCATCGCTTCGATCTGATCGAGTTCCGGCTCTGCATTCTGAAGCCGGTCGCCGGCATGCTTTTCGGCCGCCTCGGCCTCCCTGACGGATTTCTCGAGGACGTCAGCTCGACCTTTGGCTTCGAGGGCCTCTGCGGCGAACTTTTCGGCATTCTTCCCGTGAAGCAATGCCTCCGCAAGCGCCTTCTCCCGGACGCTGATGAGCTGGGCGGGCTCTGCTGCGCGTCTGGCGTCGGCCGCGCGCGTTCTCTCGCCCCGGAGCTTCTCGCGCTCTGCTTCAAGACTTCCGAGTTCATGATCCGCACGTGCCTTCCTCGAGCGCGCTTCAATGAGGGATTTCGACCAGGCAATGTCGAGCTTCAGTTCCTGAAGAGCTTTCGAGAAGGACTCCGCCTTCGTTTTCTGAAGGTCAGCCTCGGCCGAGCGGCGGTCCTCATCAGAGAGCACCTCAACGCTTCTCATACGCTCCTCAAGGAGCACCTTCTTGTCCTTTTCTTCGGTCATGCGCTCGAAGACGCGCTCGCCGATCAGGGTGTAGATCTCGGTTCCTGTAATTTTTTCGAGAATGTCCGCACGATCCCTGTTGTTGGCGCGAAGGAGCTCCGCAAAAGCCCCCTGGGCGAGCATCGCGCTTCTCGTGAAGGCCTTCAGATTCATGCCGAGAATGCGCTCGAGCGCGAGCTTCCACTCGCTCTTCTGCTCGGCAATGATTTCGCCGTCAACCGCATCGGGCGACGCGAGGCGGACAAGCTCCACCTCGTCGCCCGAGATTTTGCCCGTGCGCTTCACGCGCCGCGACCAGCGCGAACGATAGACGGCGCCGAAGGATTCAAAGGTCACCTGAGCGCTTGTCTGATCGGTGTTCTTTGTGAGCACCATGCAGGCGTCGTCCTTCTTCGCGGTCTGAACGCGCTCCTCCATGCGGGGCGTCGTGCCGTAAAGCGCAAGCGTCACCGCATCGAGGATGGAGGTCTTGCCGCTTCCCGTGGGCCCGCAGATTGCAAAGATGCCGCTCTCGCGGAATTCCGGCGCGCGAAAGTCGATTTCATGCACGCCGCCCAGCGAATTCACATTCTCGATTCTGAGCTTCAGCAGTTTCATTCCCCGTCCTCCTCAGCGCTTTTTTCTCCCTGCGCGAGCTTCTCGCGCAACTTCGCCTTCTTTTCCCGCTCAAGGATCTCGGCGCGCTCGAGCGCCTCGAGAAAGAGGGGCGTAAGGGCCTCGCGCTCCTCTTCCGTCACGGCGTTGGCTTCCAGTACGGATTTAAAGACCCCGTCGGGAGAAATGTCGTCGAGGCTCTTCACGGGTCCGGCGTCTCCCGTTCCGTCGAGGAGAAGCTTCGGCCTCACGGCAGAAAGGTTGACGCCCGCTTCGCCGGCAGCCCGGCCGAGCTCGGAAACGAGAATCCCCGCATCCATGGGGTCGCCTTCGTAAATGGCTTCAAGGATGGCGCCGGGCGATTCGCTCCCGGCAGCCTCAATTTTCGCCATGAGTTCGCCCAGGTTCCCCCGGATGCGCATCACCCGGCGCGGCTGCGGCACTTCGATTTCGGTTTCCGTGAGATTCCTTCCGTCAAACTCGAGCTCGACGACGACATGCCGGTCCCCGGCGCCGCCGATGTCGAGCGCCAGGGGCGACCCCGAATAACGAACCGGAATTTCCGCGGAAACCTTCTGCGCGCGGTGAATGTGCCCGAGCGCAACGTAGTCCCAGGCGCTTCCGAACACGGCTGCGGAAACGTTTCTCAGACTCCCCACGTAGACGCCTCCGTCGGAACCTTCGTCAGGCCCCGCGACCTTCGCTCCGGTCACAAAGAGATGCCCGGAGGCGATCATCGGGACGTCTGCGCCTGAAAGCGAAGTCTTAAGCGCTTCAAGCGCCTTTGCATAGTGCTCCCCGATGCCGCGCCCCCAGGCAGCCGCCCGGGCGGCATCGGTGTCGTTTTCTCCAGAAAGACGCACGTCGCCTTCGCGCAGATAAGGCACGGCCGCAATGCCGAGAAGGGGCGCACCGTCTTTATCCCGGACGATGCAGACCTCTTTTTCAGCGGTGCTTCCCGCCACAAAGGTTCTCACTACCGAAAGGAGCTCCCGTGGAGCGCGCAGAAAGCGCTGCGAATCATGATTCCCGGCAGTGACGACGATTTGCCTGAGGCTCGTCTTCGCCGCTTCCGTGAGAAAGCTGTAGTAGAGGCGCTGCGCGTCCGCGGACGGCATCGTCGTATCGAAGATGTCGCCGGCAACGAGGAGAACGTCAATGGACCGGGCTTCAATAATCCCGAGAAGCCACTTGAGAAATGCTCTGTAGTCGGCCGTTCTGTCGACGTCGGCCAGCGTTTTGCCGAGATGCCAGTCCGATGTGTGAAGAACGCGGATGGTGTTTTGAGACATGCGTGCTTTCGTTCCTGAAGGAAATTCAAAATTCATTCAGGCGAAAGTCTAGCCGCCTCATGCGGCAGAATGCGACGCAGGGAATCCGACAGCCGTCTTCAGATCAGCCGGCCTTGACTGCGGGCTCAGCACCGGCCCGGGTGCTTCCGGACAAAGCGCTCCTCGCGGCATTGGCGCCGGCGATGCGGCCGAAAACGATGGCGCCCGAGAGCCCGAGGTTGTCGAAGCGCTCGCGCCCCCAGAGACCGCCCGTCGCTTCGCCCGCGGCATAAAGCCTCGGGATGAGGCCTCCGGTCTTCGATTCCACGCGCGAAGCGGCGTCGACGGCGATGCCTCCCGGCGTGCCGTGATAGGCCGGACGCACCTTGATCGAATAAAAGGGCTTCATCGTGAAGGAAGCCGACGCGAGCAGGCGCTCGAACGCGCAGTCGTGCAGGCACCGCGTTCTGCGGCAGCAGTCGAGCGTCGTCGCGAGCGTGCTGAAGTCCGCATCAATGGTGGCGGAAAGCTCAAGAATGGAATCGTCCGAATGGAAGTAGACCGGAGAGAGGAGATCGTCCCTCAGGGCCCGCGCCGTCGCGCTTGAACGATCGATAAGGAGCCAGGCGCTCGCGCCCGGCTGCTCGAGCATCGCCTGCGAAATCACCTCGGGTTCGGCGAGTTCGTTGACGAACCTCCTGCCGTCCGCATTGACGAGAATGGCGCCCTCGCGCCTCAGCGCCATCGGAATGATCTCGCCCGAAAGCGGAAGCGTCGTCGGCTGCATCACGACGGAGTCGAGGTCGAGGAACTTGGCGCCCAGGTTGTTGGCGAGCCTCAGGCCGTCCCCCGTCGCTGAAGCGGCGTTCGTCGTCATGAGTACGGGCGCATTGGGGCAGAGCCTCGAAACGGCTTCAAGACTTCCGGCAAAGCCACCCGTCGCGATGACGACGTCGCGGGCTTCAACAAGTACGGACCTGCCGTCGGCGCTCTCGGCATGAATGAAGAGCGAGGAGCCCGCCGCGCCCTGCTCAAGCTTCATGGCTCTCATCCGGGTGAGAACCGGAATGTTGTGCTGTTCAGCGCGGTAGAGCAGGTGCCGCATGACCTCAACGCCGAGCGGAACCTGATTGGACGGCCGGCACTCCCAGATATGGTCGAGCCCGAAGCCCTCGGTGCGCTCCGAGAGGTTGCAGCCAAGGGACTCAAGCCACTTCACGGCATCGGGAGACCCTTCGATCAGGATGCGGCTCAGCTCTTCGTGCCCGGTCTTCCCGCGTGCAAGAACCTGCTTCAGGAACGTCTCGCGCTCCCGGGCAATTTCGCTCCTCTCCTTCGCCGAGCGGACATCCTTCGGATCCTCGGCATAGAGCATCGCTTCACAGGCGAGAAGAGAGTTCCCGCCCACCATCGGCATTTTTTCCACCACGAGCACGCGCGCGCCCGCCTCATGCGCGGCAATGGCCGCGGCAAGCCCGGCGGCCCCGCCGCCGATTACGGCGACATCGCACGAGAAGTTGCAGCAGTCCGGCCTTTCGGCCGCCTTGAGCGAAGCGGGAAGCGCCGGCACTCCGAGACAGCCCGCAAGGGCGAAAAGTCTGCGGCGCGTCATCGCGGCGCATGGGAAAACATCGGGGGTCATGTGAAGGGATGGAGAAACTAGCTAGCGGGAAAACCCTGATACCGAGAAGAATAGCAAACTGCCGTCCGCCCTGCCGCCGGAGCTCTCGTCGCTCGGTCTCAAAAGCATCAGCCTCCATCCGAACTTTTCAGGGTTAATCCCTCAGCGGGTAAACCCTCTCGCTTGGTTTTTGTTTTTGTTTACCAGTTTGATAGATATTTTCTATTTAATGTTTATTTGATTTATATCAAATTTAAGAATTTATTGCAAAGAGAGTTCATCGTTTCGTTATTCATCTGCGGAATATCGGCAAGTGCAGATGCTTTCTGCGATGGAACCCGTCAGATTATTTCTACGTACCTACTTTAAGGTAGAAATGGTGGCAAACGACGTAAATGGCGTCCGTCGAACTCTACGCATTCCGATGGTTCGGTTTAACCGCACGAATGATTTCCTCCTGTTCGGCATATGCGGAAAATCGTGCCCATCGGCCCTCTTAAAGCTTTCAGCGGCAGGCGCGCTTCTCTTCCGAAGCAATCCCCCTGAAAAGCCTTTCGTCGATCAATGACCCTTTCCGGCCTCAGAAGGATATTTCCAAGAAAACGAGCCCGGAAATTCAAAGTGAAGAATCAAACTCCCCAAGAAGGAGGACTCATGGAAGTTACCCGCAGAAGTTTTCTGAAGCGCGGCTTTTTGCTCGGCGCCTCACCGGTTGCCGCTGGGCTTGCGAGCACTGCCGCGATGGCGGTCCCCGTTCACAAGAAGCCCTTCAAGCTCGCGAACGTTCAGGAAGCATTCAACATCTGCTGCTACTGCTCCGGCGGCTGCGGCACGATCGTTTCGGCCAGAAACGGCGAACTCATCAACATCGAAGGCGACCCGGACCATCCGGTGAACCTGGGCGGCCTCTGCCCGAAGGGTTCGGCCCTCTGGGGTCTGCGCAACATCGTCACACCCGACCGCAAGACTCAGATCAACCCTGGCCGCGTTCTCTATCCGATGGTCCGCCGTCCGGGCAAGAAGGACTGGGAGCGCATCAGCTGGGACGAAGCGATCGAAGGGATTGCCCGCCATGTGAAGAAGACCCGCGACGAAACCTTCCAGAAGACGGAGGACGGCATCACCGTCAACCGTACGGAAGGCTTTGCGGTTCTCGGCGGCTCGCAGATCAACAACGAAGAATGCTGGCTTCTGCAGAAGTTCACCCGCGCGCTCGGTTCGATCGCGATCGACAACCAGACCCGCGTCTGCCACTCGTCGACCGTTGCGGGCCTCGCGCCTTCCTTCGGCCGCGGCTCCATGACCTCGCACTGGTGCGACTTCGCCAACTCCGACGTGATTCTCTCCTGCGGCTCGAACAACGTCGAAAACCATCCGCTCTCCTCGCGCTGGGTTGAACGCGCTCAGGACAAGGGCGCGACATGGATCGTCGTCGACCCGCGCTTCACGCGCTCGGCGAAGAACGCCGACCTTTACAGCCCGATCCGTCCGGGCACCGACATCGCCTTCTACGGCGGCCTCATCAACTACATTCTTGAGAACCACCTCTACCAGGAGGAATACGTTCTCAACTACACGAACGCCGCCTGCATCCTGAGGAAGGACTTCAAGTTCGATCCCAACACGGGCCTCTTCTCCGGCTGGGATCCGAAGACGAAGAAGTATTCCGACGAAACCTGGGGCTACGACGTCGACCACTTCGAGAAGTGGGACACCTCGCCCACGGGCGAATACGCCTGGGTGAACAAGCCCGGCACGCCGAAGTTCGAGCCGCCCGAGCTCGAGGTCCTCAAGCGCGACATGACGCTGAAGGACCCAATGTGCGTCCTCAACGTTCTTCGCCGCCACTATGCCCGCTACACGCCTGAACTCGTTTCGCGCGTGACCGGCATGGACATCGACGTGATGAAGAGAATCTGGGAGGTCTACGCCTCCACCGGCAAGCCCGGGAAGGCCGGTTCGATCCTCTACGCGCTCGGCCAGACGCAGCACACCTACGGCTCGCAGAACTGCCGCGCGATGTGCATGGTTCAGCTTCTTCTCGGCAACGTCGGCATCCCGGGCGGCGGCATCAACGCGCTGCGCGGCGAACCGAACGTTCAGGGCGCGACCGACGTCGCCTGCACGGTGCCCGATCTTCCGGGCTACCTCAAGTGGCCGACGGTGCCGAAGCACCTCACGCTCGCCGACTACTGCCACAAGGAAGCCTATGCGGCGGGCTACTACTCGAACAAGCCCAAGTTCATGGTCTCCTTCCTGAAGGAATTCTTCGGCAAGAACGCGACTTTTGAGAACGACTACGGCTACGACATGCTCCCGAAGATCGGTCCGAAGCTCCCGGCCTCGGCCTGGACGACGATCGGCACCTTCCACATGATGCGCGACGGCAAAATGAAGGGCTACTTCGCCTGGGGCATGAATCCGGCTCACTCGACGCCGAACGCCAAGTTCGCCCGTCAGGCGATGGCCAACCTCGACTGGATGGTCTGCGCCGACTGGTTCGTGACCGAAACCGCCTCCTTCTGGAAGGCTCCGGACATGAAGCCCGAGGACGTGAAGACCGAGGTCTACTTCCTCCCGGCCGCGCTCATTTACGAAAAGACGGGCTCGATCTCGAACTCCGGCCGCTGGGTCCAGTGGCGTCAGCAGGGCATTCTCCCGCCGGGCGAATGCAAGTCCGACTTTGAAATCATCGAGCGCCTCTTCGCGAAGATCCGCGAACTCTATGAAAAGGAAGGCGGCGCCTACCCCGACCCGATTCTGAAGGCCAACATGGACTACCGGATCGACGGCAAGTACGACATCCGCGCCGTCTGCTGGGCGATCAACGGCTACACCGTCGCCGACGGCAAGCTCCTCCCGGGCTATGCGAAGCTCGGCGCCGACGGGTCGACTGCCTGCGGCATGTGGATCTACTCGGGCTACTACAACAACGAGGCCGAAAAGCTCGACCCGATGAAGCAGCCTCTTGCCCGCCGCTCGAAGAGCGACCCGACCGGGCTCGGCCTCTTCCCGCAGTGGTCCTTCGCCTGGCCGGCCAACCGCCGCGTGCTCTACAACCGCGCTTCGGCCGACACGAAGGGCCGTCCCTGGAACCCCGACAAGGTCTTCGTCGAATGGAAGGACGGCAAGTGGATCCAGAACGACGTGGGCGACTTCAATACCGCGAAGGGCCCGGACAACAACGCCTTCTTCATGACCTGGGAGCAGAACGCCCGCCTCTTCGCCTATCCGATGGCGGACGGCCCGCTGCCCGAACACTTCGAGCCCTTTGAATCGCCTGCGAAGAACCTCCTCAACAATGCCGAGCAGAATCCCTGCGCGCTCTTCACGGACGACAAGTCGGCGAAGCGCGGCACGAAGGAAGAGTTCCCGTACGTGGTCACGACCTACTCCGTTACCGAGCACTGGCAGACGGGCACGCAGACCCGCTGCATCCCGTGGCTGAACGAGCTCATCAGCTGCAACTTCATCGAGCTTTCGCCTGAACTTGCAGAGGAAAAGGGCATCAAGAACGGCGACGTCGTTCGCGTCTGGAACAACCGCGGCTCCGTCAAGGTCCGCGCGATGGTGACGATCCGCATCAAGCCGATGACGATCGACGGCAAGAAGGTTCACGTGGTCGGCATGCCGCACCACTTCTCGTGGGCCGGCACCTTCGCCACGGGCGACAACATCAACGACCTGAGTCCGAATGTGGCCGATCCGAACAGCTTCATTCCGGAATACAAGGCCTTCCTCGTCAACATCGAGAAGGCGAACTAACCGGCCGGACCCACAGGAGACAACCAAATGGCAAATACGAAAGAAGTCGCGATGCTCTTCGACGCCTCGCACTGCACCGGCTGCCGCGGCTGCCAGGTGGCGTGCAAGGAGTGGAACGTGCTGCCTGCACGGCTCGGACTCAATGCAAATCCCTTCACCGGCTCCTACCAGGGCCCGATGGACCTCAACGGCGACACGCGCCTCATCATGACCTTTGATGAGAAGCCCTCGGGGAACAAGTACCACCCGATCGACTGGGCCATCGGCCGGCGTTCCTGCTACCACTGCACGGACCCGGGCTGCGTTCAGGCGTGCTCCTCGGGCGCCCTCCAGAAGAACGAGAACGGCGTGGTGACCTTCGACACCGACAAGTGCAACGGCTGCACCTTCTGCCAGGCCGCCTGCCCCTTCGACGTGCCGCGCTTCCGTCCGATGGACGGCAAGATCGACAAGTGCACGCTCTGCATGGATCGACTCGAACAGGGCAGCAAGCCCGCCTGCGTGCATACCTGCCAGCCTGAGGCGCTCGACTTCGGGCCGCGCGAGGAAATGCTCAAGAAAGCCCATGCCCGCGTCGAATTCCTTAAGAAGAAGGGATTCGCTAAGGCTGAGGTCTACGGCGAGAACGAATGCGGGGGCCTGCACGTCATTCAGGTCTGCGCGCTCGGTCACGAAGCCTACGGTCTGCCGACCAACCCCGAACCCAAGAAGGTGATCAACGCGATCGACGTGATGAAGCCCGTCACGGCCGTGGGCGCTGCCGCCGTCGTGGGCGCGCTCGCCGTGTCCTTCCTCGCCAACCTCGGCTACCGCAGAAAGGCGGTTACCCTTGAAGAGGCGAAGGCAAGCTGGACGCCTGAACAGCGCGCGAAGGCTGAGGCCGAAGCCGCCGAAATCCGCAAGGCTGCTAAATAAGGAGAGATCATGACCCGTTATATCCAGCGTCACTCGCTTCTGACGCGCGTCACTCACGGCGTGGTCGCCATCACCTGCATCCTGCTCGCGGTGACCGGCCTCTTCGTCTTCTGGCCCGAGCTCGGCGGCTCGGTGATGGGCGGCGAATTCACCCACTGGATGCGCATGCTGCACCGCATCATCGCCATCCCCTTCATCCTGATTCCGCTTTACGCGGTCTTCCGTTCGCCGAAGGGGTGCGTGCATCTCTTCAAGGAAGACATCTTCGGCAAGTGGGATAAGGACGACTACCTCTGGGCGATGAAGTTCCCCTTCTACCTCTTCTTCCCGTCCAAGGTGCACATGCCCCCGCAGCACCACGTGAAGTCCGCGCAGCGTCTCGCTGACGGCGCGCTCGTGTTCTTCTGCATCATCATGGCCGTCACCGGCATGATCCTGTGGCTCAACACGGGGCTTCTTCCGAACGGCGGCATGAAGGTGGCCTTCAGCACGGACGTTCTCCTCTGGGCGCGTCTGCTCCATGACATCTTCTTCGCTCTCACGGTGATCGTCGGCATCGCCCACATCTACCTGGGCGCGGGCATCTTCGAGCCCTACAAGGGCACGGCCCGCATCATGTTCGGCGACGGCAAGGTGAGCGAATCGGACGCTCTCTACCACTGGGGCTACTGGGCCAACCAGGAGCTTACGAGCGGCAAGAACGTCACCGTTGAAAAGGACGGCAAGTAAGTCTCCGGACTTTCCGGGGCTCCCGCTGAGGAGCCCCGCATAAAGCACGCTCCGCCCGCTCTAAAAAGGTTTTCCCCGGAACCTTCTAAGCGGGCGGGGAGTGCGATGAAGCCTTTTCATTGAGACTTCATCGCACTCCCCCGAGAGAGTGCAAGGACGGGAAGAAATGCTTCCCGGCGCTTCCGGCCGCGACGGCTATGATTGCCCAGCGGATCCGGGACGAGGAAAGACCCCTATACAAACGAAAAGGAAAAATCATGAATTCGAAGTCGATCGAACGAGCCCTTCAGCGCTACCGTGCCTATAAGGACGAAGACGTTCGCACGCGTCTTGAGATCTTCGGGCCGCTTCTTCTTGAAGCCGCCGCCCTTTCGAATTCCCTCACGGACGAAGATTCAACCATCGTGCGCGAACCCACTGAAGCGGAAATCCTCGCTGCCGCCAAAGGAGGCGCGACGCTTCTTTCGCTCGATCTGGTCCGCATCCGTCCGGATTCCTTCAGGGCCGGGCTCGAACGTCTCGGGAAAGTCCTTCTCGGGACGCTCAAGCTCGATGAAAAGCTTCATGCTGAAGCGGAAGCCTTCGACTGGACGCCCTTTGCCTCTGCCGACTTTGTCGACGCCGCCTCTCTTTCGCCCCAGGACGCCCTCGTGATGGCGGAGAGACTCACCGCAAACATCGACGAGGCGCTCGCCGCCGTCTGGGTCTACCCGGTTCTCGGCATGACGATCCGCGCCTTCCTCGACAAATTCGCCCGCGACGCCTCTCAGGCGCTCGCGCGCACCGAAACCGGAGCCCCGTCCTTCGACCGCAGAACGACCTGCTTCTGCTGCGGGTCGGAACCCGACATTGCTGCGGTTGCCGCCACTACGAATCGCGGCAACGTGAAGAAGCTCTACTGCTCGACCTGCGGCGCCTCCTGGTCCTTCGAGCGCATCCGGTGCGCCCGCTGCGGCGATGAAGCCCTGTCGGACCTCTCCTACGTGAGCGATGAAGCCGACGACACGCACCGCCTTCACATCTGCACCAACTGCCACGCCGCGATGCCGACCCTCTTTGCGGGCGGGGACGAACTCACCTTCAACCCCGACGTTGAAGGGATCGTACTCACGGGCCTCGAGGAGGCTTATGAAGCCGCCGTTACTCAGGGGACCGTCCCGCAGAAGGTGTTCAAGCAGGGCGACGCCACGCAGGCCGGCCGCGGCCCGGGGCGCGGACTGTACTAAAGACCGATTCCGGATAAACTTTTCCTGACACTCTTCGAAGGCAAGGAGAGCATCGTGAAGAACTTCATGACCGGCACCGACAGCATTCCGTTTCTTCCCGGCACTTTCGCCCCTGAAATTGATGGGGCGAAGGAAGAGGAAGCCCTCGGCGCGCGCCCGGCGGAAATCATCCGCATCGCGGGCTCAACCTCCGGCCCCGACACGGACTGGGTGGCTGAGGAAGTTCCGGTGGCGCTCGTCTACAACGGCATTTCGCACGCCGTCATGATGACGACCCCGACCATGCTCGAGGACTTTGCCGTGGGCTTTTCGCTCGCCGAAGGCATTGTCAGGTCGCTCGAGGACATTCATGACATCGAGGTGACGGACGGCTGCCGGGGCGGGAAGAACGTCAATCTCACGATTTCATCCGAAGCTTTCTGGAAATTGAAGGAGCACCGCCGTTCCATGACGGGCCGTACGGGCTGCGGCATCTGCGGCACGGAGTCGCTTGACGACGCCATGAGGCCGACGCCGGTTCTGCCCTTCACGCAGACCTTCGACATGGAGCATTACGGCCGGGCGCTCGAATACCTCCAGAAGGTCGAAACCCTCGGATCGCTCACCGGGTCGACTCACGCCGCCGCCTGGGTGCATCCGGACGGAAGCCTTGCGGGCGGCGCCGAAGACGTCGGCCGCCACGTTGCACTCGACAAGCTCCTCGGCCTTCGCGCGCGCCGGGGGTGGACCGACGGCGCCCTCGTCATCAGCTCCCGCGCCTCCTATGAAATGGTTCAGAAGGCCGCAATGTGCGGAGTTGAAATCATTTTTGCGGTTTCCGCGCCCACAGCGCTCGCCATTGACGTCGCGAAGCGCGCCGGCATTACGCTCGTTGCCTTCTGCCGGCGCTCGCGCGCCAACGTCTATACGCATCCCGAACGCCTCATCGGCATCGGGAGTCGTGCGTGAATTGCGTGACGCACACATAGTTTTTTGCTGACAACAAATTCTTTCCTCCCGTCTCGGGATTTTGAGGACGCCGGCACTTTGCAGACGTCCTCGTTTTTTCTATCGTTTTCCTTCTTCCTGAGGACAGGCCGTAGTTTTCCACGGCCTGTCGTAGACTAACGGAGTCTCTTCAGATTCCTTCGCTTTTCCCGAGTTTTATGACTGAAAACGTTCCTGCAGCCAATCCTCTTTCCACAGGCATTGCCGATTTTGTCGGACTGCTTCGGAAGGGAATGATTTATGTCGATAAAACCGATCTGATCGTTGATCTTGTGAACCGAGATCAGTACGTCTTTCTCTCTCGCCCGCGCCGCTTTGGTAAATCACTACTCATTTCCACGTTGAAAACGCTTTTTACGGAAGGCGCCTCAGCTTGCCAGGGTCTCAAGGCCGAAAAACTTTGGACGCGACCGAAGCGAAAAGTCCTCCATCTGGATTTTTCAGACATGGTGTTTCAAAACCATGAAGAATTTCTGCAGGCCTTCGATGAACTCCTCACGATGGCCATTGTAGAAGCGGGTTTTGAGGAGCCGAATGTCCCGGCAGGCAATCCGCTCCTTAAGTGGCGCATGTTTCTTAGCCGCCTCGAGCCGGTGAGTCTGGTGCTCCTCGTGGATGAATACGATTCGCCGCTCTCCGCCGCTTTGAATGAACCGGAATTGTTTGAATCCGTCCGAAGCACGATTTCCGGATTTTTCATCGCAAACAAGAAGCAGTCTGGAAAGTTCGACTTCACCTTCATAACGGGAATCATGAAGTTCCCGCAGGCATCCATTTTTTCCGCCTTCAACAACATCGTCGACATTTCTCTTGACGAACATTTCGGCACGCTACTCGGCTACACCGAAGCGGAGATACGCAGCTATTTCTCGCCGTATCTTGAAAAGGCGGCGCTCTACTTCGGTCTGACGGTCGATCAACTCATCAGGGAAATGGCAGAGCACTATGACGGCTACTGCTTTGAGGCGACGGCCACGAAGCACGTCTTCAGTCCATGGTCCGTTCAAAACTTCCTGAGACGCTATCCGGAGGAGCAGTTCGGACGATACTGGGTTAAGTCCGGCGGATCTCCTCGGCTCCTCATTAATTTTCTGAAGGAAAATGGCGAGCTCAGGTTTGAAGCCTTCGACAAGCCTCAGTACGCGAAGCGCTCGGAACTTGAATCCTGCGCGCATATCCTCGAACTCGATCCGAAGCTCCTTCTGACGAATGTCGGCTACCTGACCATTAAAGGCAAAGAGAACGGGCTTCTCGTCCTCGGCTACCCCAATCAGGAAGTGCGTGAGTCCTTTGCTGAAATCCTTTCAACGGCCTACTGGCCGCAGGATCTCATGCGTTCGCAAATTGCGAGGCGCTTTGTCCACGGGCTTGAAGCCGGCAATCCGGATCACGTTCTTGAATCATTGAACGAGCTCATCCATCGCCTTTCCTACCAGGGCATGCAGCATCCGAACGAGGAACTTATTCGGCAAATCGTGCAGGTCTTCTGCGAAGGCGCCGGTCTTGACGCGAGCATTGAGCGCGTTTCTCCCAGCGGGCGAAGCGATCTTGAGCTTGAAACCCGAAAAACCGATGCGGTGCTTGAATTCAAGATGGCGCAAACGGAAAAAGAGGCGCCTCGTCGCCTTGAAATGGCGCTCGCACAGATTGAAGCGTGCCGATACGGCTTCAAGCGCCCGGGGCGTCCGCTCCTTCGTCTGGGTCTGGTGTTTGCAAAGGACACAAAGCGCTTTGCTGCTATCGGACGGCTTCCCGATTAAAGCGCTCCGGGCTTCTCCCCGGTGATGCAGGTTCCCGGCTTTCTGAAGAGTCTATTCCTGACTTATTCAATCAAGAATAGAATTACCCCATCCCTCTATTCCGAACGCCTGAACAAGGACACCCGACCATGGAAACCCAAAATCCAAAAGAAGCCGTCGAAGCCCCGGAGAACGCCTCAGCGCGTTCGAGCGGCTGGACGCTTCTCATCCTTTATGTTGCCGCCATCCTTCTCGGCGTTGCGAACGGCCTCTGGGGGTCTGAACTCGGACGCACGAGCGCCGACTTCATTTCGACCCTCTTCATCCGCATCTTCAAATTCGTCTCGGTGCCGATCATTGCGGTGTCGATCATTTCGACGCTTGCCGGCATCTCGCGCTCAGGGAATTCCGGGAAGATCTTCCGCCACACAATCTTCTACACGCTCTTCACGACGATTCTTGCCGCGGCGCTTGCAGCGCTCCTCTACGAGCTCTTCACGCCCGAGAACGTCTCCGTGGCGGCTTCCGCTGCGGCGCCGCTCTCCTCCGTTGCGAACGCCGGCGGCGAAGGCTACCTCAAGTACGTTGAATCGGTGATTCCGGACAACATCCTCGCGCCCTTCCTTTCGGCCAATGTTCTCTCGGTTCTCCTCATCTCCGCCGCGGTCGGCATTGCGATCGCCCGGATTCCCGCATCACGTTCGCAGGAAGTGCTCCTTGCCTTCTTTGCGGGACTCCAGGAAGTGCTCTTCAAGATCGTTTCCTGGGTGATCAAGGCGCTCCCCATCGGCATCTTCGGCTTCACCTCCGTGCTTGCCTCGGATCTCTCTTCGGGCATTGAATTGGGCGGCCTCGGTACCTACTTCATGGTGGTGCTCGGCGCCAACGTAATCCAGATGGCGGTTGTCCTCCCGCTCGTGCTTCTTGCCCGCGGCCTCAACCCCATCAAGGTTGTCCGCGCCATGGTGCCGGCGCTTACCGTCGCCTTCTTCTCCAAGTCCTCCGCGGGCACGCTTCCCGTCACGATGGCTAGCGCCGAGAACCGCCTCGGCATTCGCCGTCCCGTCTCGCGCTTCGTGCTTCCCATCTGCACGACCATCAACATGAACGGGTGCGCGGCCTTCATCCTGCTTACCGTCGTCTATCTCATGCAGAACGCAGGCGCCGACATCACGTTCGGCACGATTGCCGCCTGGGTGCTGATTTCGACGATTGCCGCCGTCGGCAACGCCGGCGTCCCGATGGGATGCTTCTTCCTCTCCGCCTCGCTTCTCGCGAGCATGAATGTGCCCATTCTCCTGATGGGCGTCATTCTGCCCTTCTACGCCGTGATCGACGCGGTTGAGACCACGCTCAACGTCTGGTCTGACAGCTGCGTGGCGGCGATGGTGAATAAGGACCTCTACGGGGAGGAATCAGAATCCTCCGCAGAGGCAAATTAAGCGGCCGCGCTGAACCTGAAAGCTTCAGAACGGGCTTCTCCGGTACTTCGGAGAGGCCCGTTTTCTTTGACGCATCAATTCTGGAGAAACCCGCGCCAGTCCTTCGGGCGCGCATAGTCGCACGTAATTTCCTCGCTCGAACATAGCCAGGCCCAGACGCCGTCCAGAGCCGAAGCGCGGATGAAGACTGTGCTTCCATCGCTTTCAAGGTCTCCCGCAGCCTTCAATTCCGCATAGCAGCGCTTCACCTGGATGAGGCTCGAACTCGTGACGCGCTGCACCTGGGTTTGAGGCAGCACGGCCTCAAGCCGCACCCACTCGGCGCCGGATCTCATTTCGAGCTCGCCGTAGGCGAATGCCCAGGAAAGAAAATAGAGCCGGACCCTGTCCTGCACGGGGAGCACCGAATTGGCCGCAAGCCCGATGCGGTCCGACTGAATGCAGCATTCGAGCTGCACCTCAACGGCCTGCCGCAGGGTTTGGCACTCTCCCATCCGCTCCTTGATCCGGGCATTGGGGAGCGTGATCACCTCGAGGGGCGTCACGGCGAAATACCTGCCGTTTCCCGGCCGCCCGGAGTGGAAGGTATGGTTCCCGCCGCAGATCCGATGCGCCACAGCCAGGGCCATGCCCTGCTTCGACTGGCTGTACATGCTCCCGAAGGTTCTGCCTGCCACTCCCTGCGTGATGAGAGACATGAGCGAGAGGGGCATCCGGGGCGTGTAGACGTATTCGCCGCCATTCAACTGCCTCACCTGTCCCTCGGCGCGAAAAAGCGCCTCGAGCTCGGGAGGGACAGGAGGCGTAATCCAGGGCATCAGAGGCTCAGCCGAACCAGCTGGTAATTTTCATAACCTCATGCGGGGCCGCCGCACGACATTAAGCCATTGAGTCGAATACGCCATATCGCTCTGCTTTGATATTTATGTGTTTTTAAATTCTACTTTCCTCCTTTCGATTTGCAAAGAGTAGCGGTATCAAATGAGACGGGTGTCAAAGGAGACTGACAGGAAGTCCTCTGCTCGGGCAAATTCAATTCCATCGAAAGGAGTCCTTCCAAAGGACGCACCCCATTTGCAACGCCTAGAGAAAAAGGAGAAATTTCCATGGCCAAGCTCAAAACCCTCGCCTTTGCCGTTGCCGCTGCAATGACGCTTCCCGCCTGGGCCGACCAGAACCTCACGGCCGACCTCGTCGTCGTGGGCGCCGGTGCCGGCGGCACGGTTGCCGCTGTTGAAGCCGTTGAAGGCGGCCTCAAGACCATCATGCTTGAAAAGAACGCCTTTGCGGGCGGCGCGGGCAACTTCATGGAAGGCTCCTTCGCTGCGGAAAGCTTCATGCAGAAGGAAAAGGGCGTGAAGCTCACGAAGACCGAAGCCTTCAACCGCATGGCCGCCTACCATCACTGGCGCGTGAATGCCCCCCTCATGAAGGCCTTCGTCGACAATTCCGCCGACATGGTTCAGTGGGTCTGGGATCACGGCGTGCACTGGAAGGAAGTGAAGACCGCCTGGCGCAACAACGACGTCCTCACGTGGCACATCTATCCGAAGGCCGGTGCGCTTCCCTCCACGATGGTGAAGATCTTCAAGGAAAAGGGCGGCCAGCTCCTCCTTTCCACCCCGGCCGAGAAGCTCATCGTTGAAAACGGCAAGGTGGTGGGCGTCGAAGCCAAGAACGGTTCGGGCGAAAAGGTCACGGTCCGCGCGAAGAACGTCATTCTCGCCACCGGCGGCTACAACTTCAACGTCCCGATGGTGAAGGAAATGACCGGCATCGACATGATTCCGGTGGGTGCTCCGGGCCGCACGGGCGACGGCATCAACATGGCGATGCAGGTTGGCGCCGTGGGCGACAACATCGGTCCCATGATGATCAACGGCGCCTTCATGCCTGCCGAGGGCGAGGCGATCTGCAACGGCGCCAACAAGGAACTGCGCGCGATGTTCCGCCAGGGCCTCCTCTACGTCGACGGCACGGGCAACCGCTTCTTCAATGAAGAGCTCACGATCGACTGGCCCACCGCCTCGAACGCCATTGCCCGCACGGGCGAATGGACCTACATCGTCTTCGATGCCGCGACGGTCCGCGACTTCTCGACGAAGGGCAAGGGCTATCCCAACCCCTGCGGCAACTTCATCCAGCGCCATCAGGCCGCCACGCAGCTTGAAGCCCTCCTTCTTGAAAACGAAAAGAAGGGCAATGTCTTCATCGGCAGCACCATCGAGGAAGTCGCCAAGAAGGCCGGCATGGATCCGAAGATCCTGAAGGCCTCGGCCGACGCGATGACGAAGTATGCGAAGGAAGGCAAGGACGAACAGTTCGGCAAGGACCCCTACTACCTCCGCGCCGTCTCTGAAGGTCCCTTCTACGTGGTCCGCGGCAAGCTCAATACCCTCACGAGCCTCAACGGCGTCAAGGTGAATGCCGACCTCCAGGTTCTCGACAAGAACGATCACGTCATCCCGGGCCTCTATGCCATCGGTCATGACGCGGGCGGCATGTACGGCGACTCCTACGACCTGAAGGTGGGCGAAGGCACGGCCTCGTCCTTCGCTGTGACCTCCGGCCTCATGGCTGTGAAGCACATCCTCTCGACCAAGTAATCGCAGTCATTGTTCCGGACCCGCGCCCGGAACAGCTGTTCAACGCATCCAGGGAGCGTCTTTCTAGGAAAGACGCTCCCTTTTTCTTAAAAGCACATCACCTGGCCGTCGGTGCGCTTTTCGGTCGCGCCGCAGAGAACGCCGTCGCGATTTCTGAGAATCATCTGCCCGCGTCCCATGAGCGTCATGTCGGCCTTGATGCTCACCTCGTGACCCATGCGCGCGAGCTTCAGGATTTCCGCCTGCGGCATGTCGGCTTCAAGCTCAACGCGCTTTCCGCCCACCCACTGCCAGCGGGGAGCGTCGAGCGCCTGCTGGGGATTGAGGTGCCAGTCGATCAGGTTCTCCACCACCTGCACATGGGCCTGAGGCTGCATGAAGCCGCCCATGACGCCGAAGGGGCCGACCGCCTCGCCGTTCTTCGTGAGGAACCCGGGGATGATCGTGTGGTAGGGGCGCTTCGATCCTGCGAGGCAGTTGACGTGCCCGGGGTCAAGCGTAAAGTTGTTCGCGCGGTCATTCATCGAAATGCCCGTTCCCGGGATGACGATCCCGGAGCCGAAGCCGCGGTAGTTGCTCTGAATGAAGGACACCATCATGCCGTCCCGGTCGGCGGCGGCAAAGTAGACGGTAGAACTTCCGCGCGGGTCGCCAGCCTTCGGGAGCATTGCCTTTTCGCCGATGAGCGCCCGGCGCGACGCGGCATAGTCTTCCGAAAGAAGGTCGTCCGTCGTGACCCGCATGGCGGAAGGCTCCGTCACATGCATCGCGGTATCGGCCATGGCGAGCTTCATCGCCTCGATCTGCTGATGCATGGTTTCGGCCGTAAGGGGTGCACCCAGCTTCATTCCGGCGAGGATTCTGAGCGCCATCAGCACCGTAATGCCGTGGCCGTTGGGAGGCATCTCCCAGACGTCGTAGCCCTTGTAGTTGATGCTGATCGGATCAACCCATTCGGGCTTGTAGGCGGCGAGATCGCTCGCCCTCAGGAACCCCTGATGGTCTTCGTAGAATCGCCCGATGGCCTCAGCAATTTCGCCCCGGTAGAAGGCTTCGCCCTCTGTTTCAGCAATGCGCAGGAGGGTCTTTGCCATATCGGGAGAGCGGAAGATTTCGCCCGCCCGGGGAGCCCTGCCCTCCGGCGCGAAAGTCTCTAACCAGGGCGCGTACTGAGGATCCGCCTTCATGCCGGAATAGAGCCGGAAGGCGCGCTCCCAGAGGAGCGCCACGGTGGGCGACACCACAAAGCCTTCCGCGGCATAGCGGATCGCGGGCGCGAGCACGTCCTTGAAGGAGAGGCTTCCGAAGCGCTTATGCACGGCGCTCCATGCAGCGACGCACCCCGGAACGTCCGACGAAAGCGAGCCGTAGGCCGGGACTTCCGTGAGGCCGCGCTCCTTCATACCTTCAAGCGTCGCGCTGGCGGGCGACGGGCCGGAGCCGTTGAGGCCGTAGAGCTTTCCGTCCTTCCAGACCATCACGAAGGCGTCGGACCCGAGACCGTTGCCGGTGGGCTCCACGAGCGGCATCGCCGCCGCCATCGCGACGGCAGCATCGACGGCATTCCCGCCCTTCAGGAGAATCTGAAGGCCGATCGAGGCAGCGGTGGGGTTCCCCGCGCAGGTCATGCCGTTCGCGGCATAGACCACCGTGCGGCGGGAGGAATGAAGATAGTCAAGGGGGTCAAAAGCGGGCCAGGGCATGTTGGATCAATCTCGCAAAAGAGAACCCGGCGGAAGCTTTTCCATGAGCTCAGCCGGGTTCGGGGAATGTTTTTTGAAATATTAGCGTTCAGGCCGCGGGGCGGAGCGGCCGGAAAAAGTCATTCTTTTTTCCGGCAGGAACTCCGCTTCCCGGTCAGATGACGCCTTTCTTCCTAAGGCCTCTCATCACGTCGGCCACATACTGCATCTCCTGAGGACGCACGTAGGAGATGCGGCACCACGTGAGGGCGGGCGGGAAGGGGCGGCCGACCAGAATGTTCTCGGCCTTCATCGCCTTCGCGAAGGGCTCGAGCGGGCCCTTGAGATTGAAGAAGCAGAAGTTCGTCTGGCTCGGGAGATATTCAAGGTTGAGTTCCTTGAAGAGGTCCTCCATGATCTTGCGTGCTTCCTTATTTTCCGAATTCGAAAGGCGCAGGAATCCGAGGTCGCCGATTTCCGCGAGCGCCGCTTCAATCGCCGGCGTATTCATGAAGAAATCGTAGGCAATGTGGTCGTGCACGCGCTTATGGAGCTCGGGGGACGCCGTATAGGCAAAGCCCAGACGGAGACCGGCCATGCCGAAGATCTTCGAGAAGGTCTTCAGAACAATGACGTTCTTCGCACCCGCATTGACGAGTTCGATCGTCGACTTCCAGTTGGGGTCGACCACGAATTCGCCGTAGGCTTCGTCCATGAGGAAGACCGTGTTCTTCGGCTGCGAGCGGATCCAGTCGAAAAGCTGATTCGTGTCGGCGATGGTCGAGGTGGGATTGTTGGGATTCACGAAGTAGACGACCGCCATGCCCTTCTTCGCGGCTTCCGCTGCCGCCGCACGCATGGCCGGAATATCGATCGACCAGTTCTTACCCATCTTCACCTTGACGACCGGCATGCCGTTCCTCTTTGCGGCCATCTCGCCGTCGCTGTAGGTGAGTTCCGGAATGATGAGCGTTGCGCCCGGTTCATGGGCATAGGATTCAACGGAAGCGCGAATGGCCTCGGCCGAGCCCTGGGAGAGAACGATCTCTTCGGGCTTGCCGCCCACGAAATCGGCGCAGGCTTTGCGAAGCGCCTCGGCGCGCGCAAAGGGATACCGGTTGCAGACGGCAGCGGACTTAGCGACCGCCGCGCGGGCTTCCATGGAAAGCCCGAGGGGATTTTCGTTGAAGCAGGCAAGGAGCGGCTTATCCGCCGTCGGCTTCACGAATTTTTCGGCAAGAGGCGCCTCTGCGGCACGGGCCGCTCCCTGAGGCGCAAGCGCCGCGGCAAATGCCCCGCCTATGGCGGCCCCGATAACCTGACGTCGCTGCATGTGCATCTTCTTTCTCCTCGATGTTGGCGTGTGCGCGCTTCTTCTCCATGAGCGAGGGAATGAAGGCTCTGCGCCCGCGCCCCCGCGCATGTCTTTAGGAAGCTTCTTTCATCATGCACGCGCCGGGAGCGGGCCGCATAGGACATATATCTATGGAAAAGCGCAACTCTTGAGCGCACACAGCAGAGATCCGCATTCCTGATTAGGCAATGCGAAATATTAACAAAGGTATTTAATAGTTGACGGATGGTGCTGTGTGGCGCTTGGGGTCAGGCCGCCTGTGCATAGAGGGTACTCTCATTCGTAAAACAGG
>NZ_WEHX01000227.1 GCF_009183815.1 Sutterella seckii
CAGGAAAAAACCAACCGGACGCCTCGCCATGCAGTATAGCAACCACACGGACAATCTCAATCGCGCAATTGCATTCGAAGTCAATCAAAAAGATGTAACACGCTTCGGAGGGCTGGCTCCGCTCATGAATCGAGCCCGGCGGTCCGGGGTTCCTGCGGCGCTTGCCCGGGTCATCGACAAGTACACGCCCCGGGATCACTTCAACTTCGTCTACGACACGGAAGACCTGATCAATCAGGTGCTCGCATCACTGGCGGCCGGCATGCCCGACTTCAATGACGTCGAACAGCTCAGCATGGACAAGAGCTTTGTCAGCGCTCTGCGCATCTCGAACGCAGCCAGCGCACCGACGCTCTCCCGCTTCTTCGCCCGGTTCGAAGAGAAGTGCAAACACGATCGGATGATGGCGCTTGCCGAGGTCAAGGGTGAGCTCTCCAGGCTCACAAAGACTGATCCCCTCAGAATCACAACGCCGGCAATCATGGATCTGATTGACTTCACAGAGAATGAAGCCATAAGAATCCTTAAAAAACGCGGAGATACGGAGTACTTCATCATTGATGTGGACTCTACCCCGGTAGAGCTTTTCGGCAATCAGAATGAGGCCAGCTACGACGGGCACTACCGGTGCATC
>NZ_WEHX01000228.1 GCF_009183815.1 Sutterella seckii
TTAAAACGCCTGTCCAAGTTCGAATCCGAATGGCTTCGGGGAAAGGCCGATCCTAATGATCCTCTTCTGGATTTTTACGATTCACCGCAGTCGGGAGAACCGCTCAAGCGCAACATGCGCACGGTTACGGAGCACTGTTTCCTTCTGGGTTATTTTGCCTTCGTATCAAATGATGATGCCGATCTCGAGGCTGCACTGGACATCTACAAACTTCGCAACGAAGCGGAAGTCGTGTTTAAGCTGATGTTGGGCAACTTGATGAAAACGACCAGAGTCCATTCGACTCAGGCGTTGGAAGGATTGCTGTTCACCACCTTTGTGGCTTTGAGCATTTTGACGAATCTGCGAGCGAGAATGAAGGCTGATCTCAACGGACAGCCGGTTTGTGCCAACTACACCATTGCGGAAGTGTTTGCTCGACTGAAGAAAATTCAACTGATCGAGATTGAGGGAAAGAAGTATCTGATCAATGTTTCCGGCAAGGATAAGAAGCTCGTGGAGGCTCTGGGATTTGGAGGACTCTACGATTCTCCTGAAGCCGCTCTCAAGCCCTTGATGAGGCTGGCTTGACCCCTGGTTGGGGAGTTATACCCCAACCAAGCCGAGATTTTCCG
>NZ_WEHX01000229.1 GCF_009183815.1 Sutterella seckii
AGCGCGGTACCGGCATGCCGATCTACATGCGGTATATTCCCGGCAATGTAGTGGATGTTTCAACACTGCTGACGACCATTGCGGAACTCAAGGCACTGAAAGTTGACACAAAATTCGCCATTCTGGATGCCGGATACCTTACCTTGGCGTCGATTGGAATTTTGCTGGATCAGAAAATCTCATTTCTGGCACGAGTGAAGAAAAATTGGAGCCTTTACAAGGAAATAGTCAAGAACCATCGTGCCGATTTGGAGTGCGACGAAAACCGCCATACCTTCCATGGACGCTTTGTCTATCTCAAACAAGTTGCTTATCAACTGAGCGAAGAGCACACACTTTACTGCTATCTCGGTTTGGATGATGAACGGCGCAGCAATGAACGTCGACAGCTGGCTAAATGTGCTGAGGAAGACGAACTCAGTCAGAAAACAATCGGGCAACGACTGCAGGACATGGGCTTATTCATGTTGGTCAGTTCTCGACGGGTGGCTGTCAAAGACCTGCTGCCGCTTTACTACACCAGGCAGGATATTGAGCAGGTTTTCGATATCTCGAAAGGCTATGCCAAAGCGCTGCCTTTGTGCGTGCAGACGGTTGACACCTTTCGAGGTCA
>NZ_WEHX01000230.1 GCF_009183815.1 Sutterella seckii
TGACGATTCAGGAACTCATCCGGGTTCAGTTCCTGCGAATATGAGGGAAGGAAGAAGAGTTCGATTTCTTCCTTATGAGCTGCGCACCAAGCGGCGACCAGCTTTGCGTGGTGAATCCTGCAGTTGTCGCAGATGACGAAGAGCTTTCGGCCCTTCCCGCCGTAGTCCTTGATGAGACGATGCAGGAAGCGTATGAATGAATAGTGGCGCACGGCGCTTCGCTGAAATGCAAAAGCCGACAGTCCCTGGTTGTTCACGGCCGAGATCATTACGGGGGCACCGTAGCATGCGCGGTGATCATCAAGGATCGTCGGCGTCTTTCCGCGCAGCGCGCAGCCGCGAATCCAATTGGTGTCCTGCTGGACTGCAGTTTCATCTTCCCAAAAAATGGTGGCCTTTTCTGTTTTGGCGCGCTTAGCAATAGCCGGGTAGTCCGTTTCAAGCCAGCGCGTAACCGCAGCATCATTCTGCTGAATCGCCTTCTTTTTCGGACGCTGAGGCGTCATGCCCCATGACCGCAGGTAATTGCGTACGGTCGAGAGGGCAAGCTGCTTGCCGAACTCTCTGTAGATGAGCTGGCGTACTGCCTTGGCCGTCCACAAGGCAAAGTC
>NZ_WEHX01000231.1 GCF_009183815.1 Sutterella seckii
ACCCGGTGCTCTGTCTCCCGTGCTCTGACTTCCAAGTATTCGGAGTTTGCCATGGTTTGGTAAGACGCCATGTCCCCCTAGCCATAACAGTGCTCTACCCCCTGGAGCCATACACGAGGCACTACCTCAATAGTTTTCGGGGAGAACCAGCTATCTCCAGATTTGTTTAGCCTTTCACCCCTATCCACAGTTCATCCGCTAATTTTGCAACACTAGTCGGTTCGGCCCTCCAGTGTGTGTTACCACACCTTCAGCCTGACCATGGATAGATCATCTGGTTTCGGGTCTACGCCCAACGACTGAATTTCGCCCTGTTCGGACTCGCTTTCGCTGCGCCTCCCCTATCCGGTTAAGCTCGCCATTGAACGTAAGTCGCTGACCCATTATGCAAAAGGTACGCAGTCACCCTTGCGGGCTCCTACTGTTTGTATGTATGCGGTTTCAGGATCTATTTCACTCCCCTCCCGGGGTTCTTTTTACCTTTCCTTCACAGTACTGGTTCACTATCGGTCGATCACGAGTATTTAGCCTTGGAGGATGGTCCCCCCATCTTCAGACAGGATTTCTCGTGTCCCGCCCTACTTGTCGCAAGCCTAGTCTCACAGA
>NZ_WEHX01000232.1 GCF_009183815.1 Sutterella seckii
TGACCGCAGGTAATTGCGTACGGTCGAGAGGGCAAGCTGCTTGCCGAACTCTCTGTAGATGAGCTGGCGTACTGCCTTGGCCGTCCACAAGGCAAAGTCAAACTTCAGCTGCGCGGGATTCTTATCGACAATCCAGTTTGCGACCTTCTTTGCTTCTTCCCGACTGAGCAGTCGCATCCCTTCTGCAGCCTTCTCACTCGTGCCGCGCTTCTTGCCGGCAACAGCGCTGTCAAAGCCTTCGGCCTGGTAGATCTGGATGATCTTGGTAACCCATTGGCGGCTCAATCCAAGTCTGCGTGCGATTTCAGCGCGCTTTACTCCATCACGGAAGTAAATGACGCAGCGGCGGCGAAGCTCCAGTTGAGCTTCAGGAGTGGTCTTGCGGCCATCAAGAGTAGATGGCTGATTTAATTTCATAATTAATTTATGTATTATAACATAATCATACCTGCATATCAACTATATCGATGCTGTGTTATTAACAAAGGTATTTAATAGTTGACGGATGGTGCTGTGTGGCGCTTGGGGTCAGGCCGCCTGTGCATAGAGGGTACTCTCATTCGTAAAACAGG
>NZ_WEHX01000233.1 GCF_009183815.1 Sutterella seckii
TTCAAGGGCTTATGCGGCTGCTCGCGCCTGAGCAGAGCGTGCCGAAGCTCCTCCATGATCTGCATGACGACGAGCGTGATTGTCATGCGCAGCGAGTTGGCGAAGAAGCCGTTCAGGCTGCAGCGAGCGGCGCAGCAGGAAGACTTCCATTCGCAGTTGAGCCGCTCATCCTCGCCTCGGGAGCAGAAAATTTCTTCATAAATTTCAATGGATGCTTCGGCATTCACCTTGTCCCGCTCGAAGCTTTCATCGGGAAGTGCGCGGTACTTTCTCAGTCCGCGGCCTTTGGCGAAGGTCCGGGCTTCTTCAATCGAAAGGTTGGTTTGGATGAAGCGGGCATCTACCTCCTGGTACTGGTCGCTGAACTGCAGGCGGTACACCACCGTCCGGGGTGTTTTCCATGTCTTGGCCTGATAGTTATGGAAAAAGCCGCAGCAGCGGAACTTGTTGCCCGCCGTCGTGCTGGTGAGTTTGCGGCGGCGCTTTGGAGGCTTCACTTCATCAAATAGTCCGGTCAGCGGGATCTCCTTGAGAATTTCCTTTGCCATGCAAATCCTGCTCGTTGGG
>NZ_WEHX01000234.1 GCF_009183815.1 Sutterella seckii
CGTCCCTTTTCGTCCCTGACAAAAGCAGTTTACAATCCGAAGACCTTCATCCTGCACGCGGCATGGCTGGATCAGGGTTGCCCCCATTGTCCAAAATTCCCCACTGCTGCCTCCCGTAGGAGTCTGGGCCGTGTCTCAGTCCCAGTGTGGCTGGTCGTCCTCTCAGACCAGCTACCGATCGTCGCCTTGGTGGGCCTTTACCCCGCCAACTAGCTAATCGGACATCGGCCGCTCTTCCTGCGCAAGGTCTTGCGATCCCCTGCTTTCACCCTCAGGTCTTATGCGGTATTAGCTGTCCTTTCGGACAGTTATCCCCCACAAGAAGACACGTTCCGATGCATTACTCACCCGTGCGCCACTCGCCGCCAGGAGCAAGCTCCCGCGCTGCCGTTCGACTTGCATGTGTAAGGCATGCCGCCAGCGTTCAATCTGAGCCAGGATCAAACTCTTTAGTTCAATCTCTGTTTTGTCGCTCTTATTTCGCCGGAATTGAAAGAGAAGAATTAAATTCTTTTCTTTCGGCTTCAATAAGCGCGAACTTCGTAAAATTTTTGAGTCT
>NZ_WEHX01000235.1 GCF_009183815.1 Sutterella seckii
AATCAAATCGAAGCGCGTCAAGGATTCAACAAGGATGGCGACGGACTGGATACGATCAAGCTTCTGGTCCTGTACTCAGTTGAGAATCGAGAGCCTGTACGGTGAATGTCAAGTGAGCTTTCGCCGATTTTGTTCTTAAAAAGTAGGTTGTAGTCTGAGCTCAGTGAGGGCTTTGCCCTCTCCGCCTTCGGCGGATTCACCCAGAGTTTTTTGGCCCGTAGAAAAACCTTTGATGCAGCTGTGCAGCACCGTTCGCGCGGAGAGGTCGGCAGGCCGGTAGAATGAGCCTCCTCAGGCAGGAGGAGGCCGAGCCTGAGGCCCGCGGAAAACCGCCGAACGCCTTGTTGCAGCAGCAGCGGGGCGTTTGTTCAAGCTGCCTTGGCATGCTTTTCCTCCAACTGTCCATTTTCGGGGTTAAGCCACACCTCTTTGATCGGCGTACCATTAGATGTCATACTAACTTTCGCCACCCCTTCAACCTTTCATGGAGTGGCAAAACATGCGATATTCGCAGGAGTTCAAAGACAACGTCGTAG
>NZ_WEHX01000236.1 GCF_009183815.1 Sutterella seckii
CTAACCTTTAGATTTCAGTTAGTTGCCTTAAATCAAAACTAAGCCGGGATATGAATTTCTTTCAGACTCTGTTAACGGATTCCTGGGAATTCACGAAGCTGATCGAGCGCATCAACAAGGGCGAAAAGTTCGAGAATCTCGCCAAGCAGTATTCGATCGACCCGCAGTCGCGCGATCAGGGCGGTCTTGTCGGCTGGCTCGTCCCGAGCAATGTTGATCAGGCCTTCGGCAACGCCTTCAAGGTTCTCTCCGCGGGTTCGGTTGCTCAGGCGCCTGATTCTCAACCAGTACGGCTACCACATCGTGAAGCTTGACGCGAAGCGAAAGGCTGAGAACTTCCCGACCTGGGAATCCCAGAAGCAGAGCCTCAAGGATCAGCTCTCCGAACTGAAGGCCAAGAACCACTTCGCCGAGCTCGTGAAGAAGGCCAAGGTGAATTATTAACATAGGCACAAAATAGTTGACAAGCGGCTACGGTTATGTTATAATTGATAAATGAGTTACGAAGATAAAACCACCACAACCCTCGACGGCC
>NZ_WEHX01000023.1 GCF_009183815.1 Sutterella seckii
CCTCACGACGGACACCCTTGCCTCTGGCTGTGAGCTTGGCACTACCTCCTGCTCATCGGGACTTTCACCCTATAGAAATCGCCCATGCCGGGCACACAACAAAAAGCCCGCAGCTTCCGAACTGCGGGCTTTTTGCTGATTTGCGGAATGAAGGCGAACGACCGGTTACTTGCGTTCCGTCGTAATCGTCACCACCAGACCGCGGTCGCCCACTTCGACGGGCTGAGGCATTTCGCCTTCGAGATCTCCAGCCTGGGGCATGAAGTTCCCGGTCTTCGAAATGCGCGCGCCGACGATGACCGTCTTGGTGCTCGCGAGCGTCTCAGCGCCCATTGCCATGCGCATGGTTTCGTTGAGTTCGAAGTTGTAGGGAAGATCCTTCACCTTCACCTTCGTGAACGCAACGGGCATTTTGCTGCCGGTGGCCGGACGCGCGTAGATGAAGACCGTGTCTTCAGGCGAAGCAAGCGCCTTCATCTTGTCGTCGAGGATCACCGTGCCGGCGACGGCATGCAGCTGCGAGGGAGAAGCCGTGGCGGGCGCGGTCTTCGAGAGCTCATTGGCGGGCGAGGCCTCTTCGGCCTTGGCGCCGTCCGCGGCGTTTCTCTGGGAAGCGGTCGGCGAAACGGCCGAGATCGAGTCGTTCACGCCGCCCAGGCGCTTCGCTTCATTGATGTTCGCCTGAATCTGCTCGCGATCAGGGAAGTCGCTCGGAACGGACTTCAGGAGTCGCTCCCAGTAGTCGGCAGCCTGAGCATAGTGTTCGCGATCCCAGGCGTGAATGGCGAGGAGCGCAAGCACCTTCCACTGCGTCGGGTCAATCGAAAGGGCCTTCTGCAGGACCTTCTCGACATCGGGCGTAATGACCTTGCCGTTCGCAGCAGCCATCATGTCGGCCATGTCGGCCAGAATGTCGGCGTTGTTGGGAACGAGGGCGTTCAGGCGCTTGAAGGCTTCCACCGATTCGTCGAAGCGGTTCATCGAGGCCGCGGTGCGCGCGAGCATGAACCAGCCGTTGGCGTTCCGGGGATCCTTCTCAAGGTTGGCCTTCAGGTCGTCGAGCATCTTCTGCATGTCGCGCTGCGAGTGACCGCGGCTGCCCTGCTGCTGAGCCTCCATCATGGCGATGAACTGCGGGTCCATCGCGGTATAGCGGCCGAGCGCGTAGTAGCCGAGAACCGTTGCGCACGGAATCACGACAAGCAGAATGACGGCGAGAATGCGGGGCATGCGCGAGGACTTGCCGGAGCGCACCTCCTCCTCATGCTTCGTTTCCTCGAGCACGCGGCGCTCGAGTTCGAGGCGCGATTCCTCGTATTCGTCCTGATCAATATGACCGGCAGCCTTCTCGGCTTCGAGGTCCTGAGACTGCTGCTGCAGAATCGCAAGGACCTGCGCGCGGCGGTCGGACTCCGAGCGCGAACGCCCGCCGAACCAGAGGGGAAGGCACACTGCAGCGACGGCGATGAGCGCCATCACGGTACAGAGAATGATGAATGTCGTCACTTCCCTTACTCCTTGCTGCCGCGAAGCAGTTCATCGGCCAGCGCCTTTTCCTGAGCGGAAAGGGGCTTCGTCGCCTCATTCACGAGGCGCTTTCTGCGGCGCAGATTGATGTAGAAGGCGATGATGCCAACGAGGAAGAGGCAGACCGGACCGAGCCAGAGAATCGCCGTGGAGAGCTTGAAGGGCGGCCTGTAGAGCACGAAGTCGCCGTAGCGCTCGACCATGTAGTCGACGATTTCCTGGTTGGTCTTGCCGGCCTTAACCTGCTCGATCACCTGATTGCGGAGGTCGACCGCGAGCTCGGCGTTCGAGTCGGCAATCGACTGGTTCTGGCAGACGAGGCAGCGGAGCTGCTCGGACACTTCAACGACGCGCTTGTGCGCAACCGGGTCGAAGGCCGTGGGAGCGGCTTCGCGCGCTTCGGCCGTTCCCTCAATCACGGGACCGGCAAGAAGGAGCGCGCAGAGGAGCGGAGCCAAAAGATTCTTCATCATTTTTCGGCCTCCAGCTGATCAAGAAGGGGCTTGACCTGCTGATGCCAGAGGTCGTCGAGGATCGGATAGCTCACCTTGGCGCGGATGACGCCCTTCTTGTCGATCACGAAGGTTTCCGGCACGCCCGTGACGCCGAGATCGATGCCGATCTTGTTCTTCTCTTCGAAGATCACGACGTCGTAGGGATTGCCCGTGTCTTCAAGAACCTGACGGCCGGCGCCGACGGAGTCCTTGTAGAGGAAGCCCACGATCGGGGTCTTGAGGCCCGTGCGCTTCAGACCCACGAGATAGGGGTGCTCCTCCTTGCAGGGAAGGCACCAGCTCGCCCAGACGTTGAGCATCCAAACCTTGCCCTTCATGTCCTCGGTCTTGAATTTAACCGCGGGGTCATAAAGGGTCGACATCTCAAAAGCCGGAAGCGGCTTATTGATGAGCACCGACGGGAGCATGCGCGGATCGAGGTAGAGGCCCTTGAAGAGGAACCCGGCAAGAACCACAAAGATCGCGAATGGAATGAGGAATTTTGCTTTCATCATTTGCGTAATCTCCCTTTTGATCAGGCAGCCTGGAGGGCGGGCTTGTCGGCCGCCTCCGCCTTTTCCTTGCGGCGGCGGTAGCGGCGGTCAGAGGCAGCGATCAGGCCGCCGATGCTCATGAAGATGCAGCCGAACCAGATCCAGGTGACGTAAGGCTTCGAATAGACGCGGACAACCCAGCCGCCGTCCGAGCTCGGCACGCCGAGGCTCACGTAGACGTCGCCCGTGATCGAATGGCGGATGGCGGCTTCCGTCATCGGCATCGAATTGGAGCTGAAGTATTTGCGCTTTTCAGGATAGAGGTGCTGCAGCTCCTTGCCGTCCTTCAGGAGCGTGAAGTCGCCGCGGTCGGCCGTGAAGTTGGCGCCGCGGGCGCTCGAGACGCCGTTGAAGACGAAGGTGTAGCCGGCAACCGAGACCGTATCGCCCTCGAACATGCGCACGTCGCGTTCAGCCTGATAGCCCTTCACGAGCGCCACGCCGATGATGAAGACGGCAACGCCGAAGTGAGCGAGGAGCATGCCCCAGTAAGCGCGCGGCTGACGGAAGAGCCGTCCGAGGAAGCCCGTTCCTTCAGGCGCAAAGCGAAGCGCTCCGCGCAGATCCTCGATTTCGCCGAGAACCACGAAGGCAGCAAGCGCGCAGCCCGTGAAGACCCAGTTGCTCCAGGCGCCCATGAGGAGCGGAATGGCCGCACCGATGATGATGGCGCCGATGAAGCACCAGGCAAGACGGCGGGCGAGCTGAACCGGATCAGCATCCTTCCAGCGGGCGAGCGGACCGACCGCCATGAGGAAGACCATCGGGAGCATCAGGGGGCCGAAGACGGCGTCGAAGTACGGAGGCCCGACCGAGATCTTCCCGGCGTTCAACGCATCGAGGAAGAGCGGATAGAGGGTGCCGAGGAGCACGGCGCCCATCGCGACAACGAGCAGAACGTTGTTGACAAGGAGCATCGACTCGCGCGAAATCATCGCGAAGTTTCCGCCCAGCCCCACCGACGGCGCGCGCCATGCGAAGAGAAGGAAGGAAAGGCCGATCACGATGATGAGGAAGGCGAGAATGAAGAGACCGCGTTCCGGATCGGTTGCGAAGGCATGGACCGACGTGAGGACGCCCGAGCGGACGAGGAAGGTGCCCAAGAGCGAAAGCGAGAAGGTGAGGATCGCAAGCAGCACCGTCCAGATGCGGAAGCACCCGCGCTTTTCCGTGACGGCGAGCGAGTGAATCAGCGCCGTGCCGGTAAGCCAGGGCATGAAGGACGAATTCTCAACCGGATCCCAGAACCACCAGCCGCCCCAGCCGAGTTCGTAGTAGGCCCAGTAGGAGCCGAGCGCAATGCCGAGCGTGAGAAGAATCCAGGCGGCCGTGGTCCAGGGGCGCATCCAGCGGGCCCAGGCGGCGTCAAGGCGTCCCGAAAGGAGCGCCGCGATGGCAAAGGCGAAGGGAACGGAGAACCCGACGTAGCCGAGATAGAGAAGCGGCGGATGGAAGACCATCCCGGGGTCCTGCAGGAGCGGATTCAGGTCCGCGCCTTCAGCGGGCGCCGGGAAGATGCGCAGGAACGGGTTCGACGTGAAGAGCATGAAGAGGAGGAACCCCATGCCGACCAGACCCATGACGCCCGTCACGCGGGCAACCATGTCTTCAGGGAGGCGCTTTGCCGAGAAGGCAACCGCGGCGCCCCACCAGCCGAGCGTCACCGTCCAGAAGAGGATCGAACCCTCATGCGAACCCCAGCTGGCAGCCACCTTGTAGTACCAGGGCAGCATCGAGTTGGAGTTGTTGGCGACGTTGAGGACCGTAAAGTCCGAAAGATAGAAGGAATAAGCAAGGCAGGCAAAGGCAATCGTGCCGAAGAGCGCGTTTGCAGCTGCAGCGGGCCTCGCTACGGCCATGAGCGCGCCGTTCCCGCGGGCGGCGCCGATAAGCGGCAGCACGCCCTGCACGATGCTGAGCGCAAGGCACAGGATCAATGCGAAGTGTCCGATCTCAGGAATCACTTGTATTCTCCGTTGATGAAAATCCGTTTGGGGAGAATTCCTTCTGGAACCCTTCCCGCCCGGGTGGTGAGCTCCTCTTCTTCAGGCTCTGCCGCATGAGGCGCATCCGCCCCGGGACCGCGAACGAATCGCCGGTCTGACGGGGCGCAGGCGCATACTCAAGCGTAGAGCATCATTCCGAAGAAAAGCCTTTGGGGGATTTTCCGATGACGCGCTTCAACGCCGTCTTCCGAGCGACTGCTGTCGAAGCTTTTGCGTCTTCTGAAAACCTGGTCCCCTGATTCTTTTTTAGGGTTTTTAGTGCATTACGGGTGATGGGCGGGCATCGGATCGCCGCGCGCAATCGCCGCGTCGTGCGCAGCCTTGTCGTGGGCCTTCTTCACGCCGGCCTTGTGAGCGTCCTCAAGGGCCTTGGCGGCTTCAGGCGGCATGTAGTTTTCGTCATGCTTGGCGAGAACCTCGCTCGCGACGAAAATGCCCTGTTCGTTCAACTTGCCCTGAGCAACCACTCCCTGGTTTTCCGCAAAAAGATCGGGAAGAATGCCCGTGTACTGAACGTTCACGCTCTTTGCCGTATCCGTGATGCGGAAGTTGACCGTAACGCCGTCCTTTTCGCGCGCAACCGAACCGCCCTCAACCACGCCGCCGAGGCGGAACGTGCGTCCGACCGGCGCTTCCTTCTCCGCTACCTGAGTGGGCGAGAAGAAGAAAACGAGGTTTTCATTGAAGGCCTGCAGCGCCATGAAGATGCCGGCGGCGAGAACCACCGCGGCAGCGCCGATCAGAGCGAGCTTCTTGGTCTTTGAATTCATGCTGATCTCCTTTTCTTGCTCGGGGGTCTCTTATTTTTCAAGCGTGATTTCCGCCGCGCGCGCTTCGCGCATGATCCGGCGGCAGATGGCGCGGCGGCGCGTGATGAGGGACCACAGTTCATAGATCACGCCGGCCGTGAAGGCGCCGTATGCGCACCAGACGTAGTAGCCGTGTCCATTCATGTGAATGAAATCGGCAAAGGAATTCCAGTTGCTCATAGCTTTCCCTCCAGAGCCGCCTTCTGCGCCCAGTCGCTGCGGCGTTCGCGTTCAAGAATCATGGTGCGGGCGCGGGAGAGTACAACGGCAACGCCGTAGATGGTGCCGGCCGCAAGCATGATGAAAATGGTGTAGAGCATCACGTCGGCAATCGAGGAGCCGCGCGAGGTGATCGAAGCGCCCTGGTGAAGCGTGTTCCACCAGCGCACGGAGAAGTAGATGATCGGCACGTTGACGGCGCCCACAATCGAAATCACCGATGCTGCCTGGTCGGCGCGGCGCTTGTCGTCAATCGCGGCATGAAGCGCAATGAAGCCGAGGTAGAGGAAGAAGAGAATCAGCATCGACGTGAGGCGCGCATCCCACACCCAGTAGGTGCCCCAGGTGGGACGCCCCCAGAAGGCGCCCGAAAAGAGCGCGATGAAGCCCATGAGCGCGCCGGTGGGCGCCATGGCCTGCGCCAGGATGAAGGCGAGCCGCGACTGCTTGAGGAGACCCACGATGCTGCAGACCGCCATCAGGAGGTAGAGCGACATCGAGAGCCAGGCGGCCGGGATGTGAATGAAGATGATGCGGTACGAATTTCCCTGACGGGCTTCAATCGGGCACACGAAGAACCCGAGGTAGAAACCGATGATGAAGAGCACGAGCGCCGCGCCCATGCACCATGGGATGAAGCGTCCTGCCTTGCGGTAGAAGCCTTCTAGTGTTGCTTCACTTGCCATTTGACCTTTATCTCCTGCGACTGGGGAAATTCTTTGGGGATGGGATTGTTGTCTCTCACAAACTTACTGCTCTGCAATCCGGAGCGCGGCGGCGACCGCCATCGGGGCGAGCGCGAGCGAGAAGAGCGCGAGGCCGCCCACGATCATGAAGTGCGACGAGGGCGAGAGGCTCATCGAAACCGCCTGCGCGGCGCCGGCGCCGAAAATCAGAACGGGAATATAGAGCGGAAGAACGAGAAGCGACGTGAGGACGCCCCCGGCGCGAAGCCCGAGCGTAAGCGCCGCGCCCACGCCGCCCACGAGCGAGAGAACCGGGGTGCCGAGAAGGAGGCTGCCGACCATGACGACCGTCACGTCGAGCTCAAGGTCGAACATGACGCCGAAAATCGTGGCGAAGATCGTCATCGGAACGCCCGTGACGAGCCAGTGGGCCGCCACCTTGGCAATGACGATGACGGGAAGGGGCTCGGCGGCGACGAGCATCTGCTCGAGCGTGCCGTCCTCATGGTCCGTCGCGAACATTCTCGGGAGCGACAGGAGCGCCGCGAGAAGCGCCGCCACCCAGACAACGCCGGGGGCAATGGCGCGAAGGATGTTGGTTTCCGCGCCGACGCCGAGCGGAACGAGCGTCACGACGACGGCGAAGAAGAAGATCACCTGAGCGAGATCGGACTTTCTGCGCAGCGACAGCGTGAGATCGCGGCGAAGAATCGTGAGGAAGAGATTAAGCATGATTCATTCCTCCCGCTTTCAGGCCTTGGCATTCATGGCGTTTTCCGCTTCCGCGGCGGCCGCGTCGTCCATGGCGCGCTCAACGGCGGAGCGGCGGCGGGGCGCCCAGCGTTCAGGCTCGACAATGTGGAGCTGCGACTTGTCGACGGGCACTTCCTGGTGCGTGACGAGCATCACGACGCCGCCTTCGCGCACGTGCTTCGAAATGAGGTCTGAGAGTCGCGCAACAGCCTTCACGTCAAGCGCAGTGAAGGGCTCGTCGAGCACCCAGAGAACGACGGATTCGGAGAGCCAGAGGCGCGCGAGCGCAACGCGCCTGCGCTGGCCCTGGGAGAGCTGTCCGGCAGGAACGTCCTCGTATTCAGCGAGGCCCACGGCAGCGAGCGCCTTGCGGGCATCCTCGCGGGTCGCCTTGAGCGACGCCACCCGCGCATTGATGAGGACGTTTTCGATGACGGAAAGATCGTCCTTAACGCCGTTTCTGTGGCCGATGTAGCAGAGCTCGCGCCAGAAATCCTGAGCCGCCTTGAGAATCGGCGTGCCGCGCCAGAGGATCTCGCCCTCGACGGGGCGCATGAGTCCGGTCATCAGCCGCAGGAGCGTCGTCTTGCCGGCGCCGTTGCTGCCGGCAATGCGCACGAGCGACCCGGCTTCAACAGCAAACGACATCCCCTGAAAGAGCGTGCGTTCACCGCGTTCACAGGTCAGGCCGCGGACTTCAAGAATGGGCTGGGTCATGGATCCTCTGTCGGCCGGGAGGCCTCATCTGCGCTTCCGGCGATTCGAAAGAAAGTTTTTATTCCGGGAGGATCCGTTCGGGGCAAGTCGCCTCCGCGGACCTCTTCGGATTATTGCGAGGCAGTTTAGGGAGAGTAAATTAAGAAAGGCTTACAGATCGATACACTCTCCATTGCATCTTATCTATTGAAATCATTGAGAAATTTTTGCGTCTTTCGGGGACTTTACCGAAACTTTTCTTAAGTACGGGGAGCGGGCCTTTTATAATGTTCCGCTCCACCTTCATCATGCCGATCGGGCGGGATCTCCGGAGATCCCGGTTCTGCGGCCGCCACGTATTCAAAAAATGCGCACCTTCCTTCGCTCCGCTCTTCTTCTCTCGCTTTCTGCCGGCATCCTTTCCGGGTGCGCCGCAGTGAATGAGGAGCACCAGAACTTTGCCAACCGCAAGATTGATATCGTTCCGGTCGTCGGAAGCATCTGGCGCATCACCGCATCGTTCCCCGGCTACGAATCCTCCACCGGCATTGCCGACTACATTTACGAGCGCGCCCAGGCCTTCTGCGGCGAACGCGGCATGGGCATGATGCCTCAGACGGGATCGAGCTCCGCTGCCGGCGCCGACGGCACGCCCGCCGAGGCCTGGCTCGAATTCCGCTGCTCCGCTCCTGAAAAGGTTGACCGCGAATACCAGCCGATCAAGCTCCACTTCGATCTTGAAGACGAAGACGAAAAGAAGAAGCGCTGATCGGTTTTTGACAACAGCTGATGTCTTCTGAAGATCTGCCGCTTCCGGAGAACCCCGCGGGCGAAGGCGATTCTGCCTCCGCCCCTGAATCCGTCTTCGACGCCGCAGCCGAAGTCCGCACGCTCCCGCATCTCCCGGGGTGCTACCGCTATTTTGCGAAGGACGGCTCGTGCCTATATGTCGGCAAGGCGCGCGACCTCAAGAACCGCGTTTCGTCCTACTTCAGGCGCACGGGCCTCTCGCCCCGCATCGCGCTGATGGTGGCGAAGATTGCGCGTCTTGAAACGACGGTCACCCGATCGGAAGCCGAGGCGCTCCTTCTCGAAAACAACCTCATCAAAACGCTTCATCCGCGCTACAACATCCGCCTGCGCGATGATGCGAGCTACCCCTACATCCGCATCGGCGGTGAAGAGTTCCCTAGGCTCTCCTACTACCGCGGAGGCGTCGACCGCAAATCCCGCTTCTTTGGTCCCTACCCGAGCTCGAGCGCAGCGCGTACGGCCATTGAAATGCTTCAGAAGGCGTTTCTCCTTCGCACCTGCGAGGAATCGGGCTTCAGGAATCGCCAGCGGCCGTGCCTTCTCGGGCAGATCGGCCGATGCTCCGCCCCCTGCTGCGGCCGCATATCGGTGGAAGACTACCGGGCGGACTGCCGGCGCGCGGAGGATTTCCTTCTAGGGCATTCCCGCGAAGTATTGGACGAGCTCGAAAAGCGCATGTGGGCGGCTTCTGAGGCCTGGGAATTTGAAGAGGCGGCGAAATTACGCGACCGCATTGCATCTCTTACGCAGATGCGCCACCAGCAGGCGATCGAAACCACGGGCGGCGACATCGACGCCGACATTGCGGCTGCGGCCGTGCGCGACGGCGCGGCCGCCATCAACCTCGCCATGGTGCGGGGCGGCCGACACCTCGGCGACCGCGCGATCTTCCCGAAAATCGGCACGCGCGAAGACGGCGCCTTCCCCTCGAAGGGAGAGCTGATTGAAGCCTTCGTGAGCCAGCATTATGCGGATCTGCCGATCCCGGCGCTTCTCATCATCGAGCCCGATCCTTCGGATCCGGAACTCCCGAAGCGCTTGTCGGAGCTTCTCTCCGAACTCGCGCACCGCCGCGTTCCCGTCGTGACGGAACCGCAGGAAACGCGCCGCCGGTGGCTGGAAATGTGCATCCAGGGCGCAGAGATCGCCCTCATGAGGCACCTTCAGGAAGAAGGCACCCAGCTCGCGCGCCTCAAGGAGCTTATTGAAATCCTCGGGCCCGGGTTTGAACCCCCGAGCGGCGACCCGATGGATTTTTCCGCCGAGTGCTTCGACATTTCGCATACCCAGGGCGAAGCGACCCAGGCTTCCTGCGTCGTCTTCCGCGAGGGCCGCATGCAGAGTTCGCTCTACCGACGCTTCAACATTACCGGCATCGAACCCGGCGACGACTACGGCGCCATGAAGCAGGCGCTCGAGCGGCGCTATGCGCCCGTCGCCCGCGGAGAGGCCGAACTCCCGACCCTCGTTCTCATCGACGGCGGCAAGGGGCAGGTCGAAATGGCGCGTGAAGTGTTTGCGGAATTCGGGCTCGACCCGTCCGTCATCGTGGGCGTCGCCAAGGGCGAGGGACGAAAAACGGGTCTCGAGACCCTTGTCTTCCCGCTTATCGACGGCGAACGTCGCGAACCGCTCACACTGGGCCTCATGTCAAAAGCACTAATGCTAACGGCGGAAATCCGCGATGAAGCCCACCGATTCGCCATTACCGGCATGCGCGCCAGGAGAGCCAAGACGCGCAATGCCTCGAAACTTGAGGATTTCGAGGGTATCGGCCCCAAGCGCCGCGCTAAACTACTTTCGCATTTCGGCGGCATGAAGCAGCTCAAGAACGCTTCGGCCGAGGACATCGCGCAGGTGCCGGGCATATCCCGCGCGCTCGCATCCAAAATCTACGCACAACTGCATCTGCAGCCGATAGACGCCGGCGGAGAGACCGCCTCCTAATTTTTTCTTGCCCGATGAAGCTCAAGCCCCCCTTCAAACTCAACGTGCCGATGGTGCTCACCTGGATCCGAATAGCACTCATCCCGGTCGTAATCGGAATCTTCTATCTGCCGGACTCCCTCGTTTCAGTCCATCTGCAGAACATCATCGCCTGCGTGGTCTTCGTCGTTGCCGCTGTCACGGACGCGCTCGACGGCTTCCTTGCCCGCCGCTATGAGGGCTGGGCCACGCGCATGGGGGCCTTCCTCGATCCCATCGCCGACAAGCTTCTCGTTGCGGCCGCTCTGGTTGCCCTCGTGGGTCTCGACCGCTGCGACATGGCGATCGCCATGATCATCATCGGCCGGGAAATCACCGTTACCGGCATTCGCGAATGGATGGCCAAGATCGGCGAATCAGGCCGCGTCAAGGTGAACTGGTACGGCAAATTCAAAACCATTGCGCAGATGACGGCCATTCCGTGCCTTCTCTGGTTTGATCCGTTCCTCGGCATTCCCGTCGCGCTTATCGGCGAATGGCTCATCATCATCGCCGCCGTACTTACCATTTATTCGATGTATGTCTATCTGCGCGCAGCCGCGCCCTTCTTTGAGGAAGCCCGCGCCCAGCGCGCCGCACTGAGAGCTCAGAAGGCTCAGGCGCAGAGCCAGGGATCCTAGTCAGAAACAAGCGCATTCCTGATCCACCGTTTTCCTTTTAAGAGCGGCGCGCACTCTCGTTACTCCGAAGTGCCGTCGCTTTTTCGTTTCATGAGCGAACAGCAGCACAATTCACTTTCGGACGAAAAGAAATCCTCTTTTTCGGATGAAGCACCCGGCCCGTCCGGGCCCTCTGCCGGAAACATCAATCTGCTTCACGCCCCCGCAAGGCCCGCACAACTGCCGCCGCCGGGAAAGCCCGCACTTCTTCCTTCTCCGGCGTTGGAAGAGCCCGCCGCCCCGATCCCTCAGGAAGCAGACTTCCCCCAGAAAGCACCCGTAAAGGCCGAAGAAGAGGCCGGAATCGCGAACGAACCTCAGCCGGCGCCCGCCGCAGCCGAAGAAAGCCTGAAGGCTGCCGAGGCGCCGCATGCCGCCCCGGAAGCGTCCATTCCTCACGCTTCATTCGCCGGGCTCCTCGGCACGCTCGGGGGCCTCTCCCTCTCTGCTGCTCTCCTTCTTTTCGCTGCGGCCCATTTTCTCGGCTGGAGTCCCGCTGTACGGCTTTCCTTTTTCGGAGGCCTTGCAGGCGCCGCATTCCTGCCGCTTCTCCTCCTGCGGAATGCCGGGAAGCTCACCCGAGACATCTCCGCGTCAGCGGGCGGCCTTCTTCTGGGGCTTCTTCTCGTCGTCATCGGTCAAACCTGGCAGACGGGAGAGGGCGCGGCTTCCCTCATGCTCGCCTGGCCCGGGCTCCTCCTCCCGTGGCTTCTCTGCGTGAGGCGCCCCGTCATCTTTGCCCTCTGGTTCGTCGTGACGCTCACGGGTGCTTACCTCCAGGGCTGGCAGATGGCGGAAAGCTTCGGACTTCTTGAGAAGCTCCTCCCGGCAGCATTCCTCTCCTTCACTGCCGCGCTCGTTTTTTCCATCATTCAATGGAAATCCGGCAGTTCCGCTATTCGCGCGGCCGGAATTCTCCCTGCAGCGTCCGCTTTGCTCCTTCTCGGAATTCTTCCGGCGCTCGACATTGAATATGGGGCTTCCGCCGTCCCGTCGCTGCTCTCGCTCGCCTACTTCATCGGAGCCCTGATTTTTTCGGCCGCCGCTTTCTTCTCGAGGCGCCCCGAACTGCGCGCCTTCGCGCTCCTCACGCTCATCTCCTGGGTGAACGGATTCGCGGTTCGCTTTGCGCAGAGTGCTCATATTGCGAGCGACGAAGGGCTCCTATACATATTGACGCTCCTGAACGGCCTCGTCTTTCTCGGCTGGATCCTTTTTCGCGCCCGACGAACCCGCCTCCGGCAGGGAGACGCCGGCGACAATCCGAATTTTCTCGACTGGATCTGCCGCCGGATTCCTCAGACAGCAGGAGCCCTCATGGGCGCCGCTGCCGCGCTCCTTCTTGCGGCAACCCTCTTCGCGCTCTTTTCGCTCTCCGGGACCGCTGCAGGAAGCATTCTCCTCGCCTGCGGCGCCCTCATTGAAATCGCGAGAAGAATTCAAAACTTCCGGCAGAAAACAGTCCCGAACCCCATGCAGTTTTCCGCTCTGCGGACGATTTCCTTTGCTCTTGCGGCTGCCGGCTGGGTCGTCCTTAGTGGAAGCCTTTCGAGCGCATCCGCCGCATGGATTCTCATTGCGCTCGCGCTCATTGGAGCGGCGCTTTTCCGATCCCGCATTGCGCTCATTGCCGCTTTTCTGGTCGGAGTGTTCATGCCCGACTTCCAGAATCCCTGGTTCGTGCACATTCCGACTGCGTCTTCCGCTGCCTGCGCGCTCCTCATTGCCGTAATCCTTTTCACGCGTGAAAAGAGCTCATTGCAGCGCGAAGCCCTCTGGTGGCTTCCGGCGCTTCTCCTCGCTCAGTGGCTTCTCCCTATTGCCGTTCAAACGAGCATCATCAGCAGGGAAGCGCTCCCCCCTGAAGTCTCGCAATGGATTGGAGCGGCCGCCCTTCTCCTCACGGCTGCCGCTGCTCTTCTCAGAGAGAAGAAAAATGCTCTTCGCACGGTGCTCGTTTTTGCGGGAGCCGCTCTGGCAGGCGCCGCATTTTCCGCGAGCGCATCGCTTCTACTCTGCCTTGCAGCTGCCGCAGCCTGCGCCAGGAAGCGCAGGCTTCAGCCCGGACTCCTTTGTCTCATTCTCTGCCTCGCTCTTCTCGAATGCGGCCGAGTCTACTGGCAAAGCCCGGAGAGCGGCGTCAACCTGCTCCTCAAAGGCGCCGTGATGCAGGGAACTGCGGGCGCGGGACTCCTCATTTCCTGCCTTGCGCTCACGCTTCAGCCTGAAAGGGCTGCAGCTCTGCGCGCTCAGCTTCAACTGAAGCTTCTCCCGCTTCTCATCCTCATCCTGACGTGCGGAGCGCTCTTCTCCTCCATTGCGGCACGAACGGAAATCGCGGAGGCCGGCACCCGGTACGCCGCGGAACTGATTCCATCAGATCCGAGGGACATCGTGATGGGCGACTTCATGACGCTCAGTTACGCTGCTGACGGCCGCGAGGCGCTCGAAGCCTATCGGAAGGAAGCTTCAGCCCGGGGCAGCAACGCGGATTCAGACGATCCCGTTCATTTCTGCGCTGCCGGGCAGGAAGGCGTCCTCACGATTCTTTCGGCTGCCGGGGATGGCGAAGCATGTCCTGCGGGAACGACGCTCCGGCTTCCTGCCGACCGGAACTCAAGCTGGCGCATGACGCCGAAGCTTCCGCACCGCTGGTTCTTCCCCTCGGGCGATGCCCTGCGCTTTGAGGGAGCCCGCTTCGCTGAGCTCAGATGTCTCAGGGACCGCTGCCTCATCACGGGGCTCCTAGACGCTCAGAAAAATCCGATTTTGCCTTCCCAGAATTCTTCCGGACCGCAAACGCCATGACTCAGTTTGAATCCACCGACATCTTCTGCCGCGTCATCGACAATTTCGGCGACGCCGGCGTCTGCTGGCGTCTTGCCAGGCGTCTTCTCGCGCTCGGCGTGAAGCGCATCCGCTTCATTACGGACCACCCGGAAGTGCTCGCAAAGCTCGCACCGGATGCCGAGAAGCTTGCCCGGGTCGTTCCGTGGGACTCCTTTGCGCTCGAGGCGGAAAAGCCTGACTTCGACCCCGCGGACCTCGTGATCGAAACTTTCGGCTGCCGCCTCCCAGAAAGCTACGACGAGGCGCTCGCGAGAAAGCGCGCGCGTGCGATTGCCGCTGGACTCAAGCCTCCCTTCTACTTCAATCTCGACTACCTCTCCGCCGAAGACTGGGTGGAGGAGAGCCACAACATCACGGGGCTTCACCCGAGGCTCGACCTCCCGAAGCTCTGGTTCTTTCCCGGTTTTACGGAACGGACGGGCGGACTCCTGATTGAGGACGACTATGAATCAGCGCGACAGAGCTTCATGCCCGGCAAGAAGGACTTCCTCGCATCTCTTAATGCAGACCCTGAGCGCGCAACGCTTTTTGTCTTCTGCTACCCCGTGAACCGCGTTGAAACCCTGGCAAGAGGCCTCGCTCTTTCCGACAAACCCTGGAACGTTCTCATCGCTCCGGGAGAAGCGGGCGACAGGCTCGCAGGGCTTCTCACAACGATCGACGCTGAGGGGAACCGCATCCGCGCCGTGCGAACGTCCTTCCTTCCCCAGACCGAATTCGATCGTCTGCTCTGGGCGAGCGATGCCGGGATCATTCGCGGCGAAGACAGCTTCGTGCGCGCGCAGCTTGCCGGACTTCCCTTCCTCTGGTCGACCTACCCCACCGAGGACCATGCACACCGCGTGAAGCTCGACGCCTGGCTCGACAAGTTCGTGCCCGGACTGCCCGAACCTCTTGCTGAGCGCTATCGGAAAACGAGCGTCGAATGGCTCGAGGGCGAGCTTTCGCCCGAAGGCTTCAGGGATTTTTTAGAGTTTGCACCAGCGCTCAAGCCGTCGCTCGTTGAGTGGCAGAAGAAGCTTCTGAGCCGCGGAGATCTCGCCCGGCACATGCTTCAACGCGCCCGAAGCGCGCTCTAAGACGATTCTCCGGCGAGGCTCTCAGCGCATATCCCGTCAATTTGATAGAATTACGCGCTTAAAGTTTTTTCGTCCTTGCGCACTTACAGGCAGAAAGCGTCGGGGACTCGCTCGCAAACTCTGCATTAGAGGAATTTTTCTCAAATGAAAACCGCACAGGAACTGCGCGTCGGCAATGTCTTCATGGTCGGCAAGGATCCGATGGTCGTCGTTAAGGCTGAATACTCCAAGGGCGGCCGCGGCGCCTCCACCGTCAAGATGAAGATGAAGAATCTTCTGACGAACGCCACCACTGAAACCGTCTTCCGCGCCGACGACAAGTTCGAGGATCTCGTCCTTGACCGCAAGGAAGTGAACTACTCCTACTTCGCTGATCCGCACTATGTCTGGATGGACGGCGAATACAACCAGTACGAAGTCGACGCCGACGTGATGGCTGAAGCCCTCAAGTACCTTGAGGACAACATGCCCGCCGAATGCGTCTTCTACGAAGGCCGTCCGATCTCCATCGAACTCCCGACGATCCTCGTTCGCGAAGTCGTCTACACGGAACCCGCCGTCAAGGGCGATACGTCCGGCAAGGTCATGAAGCCCGCCAAGCTCGCCACCGGCTATGAGCTCCAGGTTCCGGCCTTCGTCAACACCGGCGACAAGATCGAAATCGATACCCGCACGGGCGAGTACCGCAACCGCGTCAAGTAATTTGACTGGCTGAGGAAGCACCTCTTCGTAAAGGCGTCTTCCTTTGATCTGAAGCCCGATGTCTGAAAGAATTCAGCATCGGGCTTTTGCTTTCCTGGTCGGTTTGAAAAAGCTCGTTCTCCTCCGTGAGGAAAGCGGCACGCCGTACAAATGAATGCCTCCCAGCCGCTCGAGGCGCCTCGCGGTTCTTTTCAAAGCACGATAGAACTTCAGCTGAGAAAGCCATGGATATCATCAAAGACAACAAAATGTACATGCAGATCGCGCAGATTGCTGCTGAGCGCAGCTATGCCAAGCGCCTGCGCGTGGGCTGCGTCATCGTGAAAAACCATTCCATCATTTCCTTCGGCTGGAACGGCATGCCGACGGGGTACGACAACTGCTGCGAAATGGAAGTCGACGGCAAGCTCGTCACCCGTCCGGAAGTGCAGCATGCAGAGCTCAACGCCATTGCGAAGCTTGCCGAAAACGGCTACTCCTCAAAGGGCGCGGCAATCTTCATTACGCACAGTCCCTGCATCCACTGCGCGCTCCTCATTCAGAAGTGCGGCATTTCTCAGGTCTACTATCACGAGTTCTACCGGAGCCGCGAAGGGCTCGAATTTCTCGAACGCGCCGGCATCGAGGTTCACCAGCTTTAAAAAAAAACGGAATTCCCTTTTTCGACGGGAGATTCCGTTTTTTTGCAGGGACCGTCAGAACGGTCTCCCGTGAGCAGCTGAAGCGCCCTGAGCCTCGTCAGCCGAGGTGGCGCAGCACCATGTTTTCGAAAACATTGACGCCGAGCTTCAGAAGCGAATCATCGAAATGCATGGTCGCCGCATGAAGACCCGGCGTCGCGCCGACGCCCACGCCGAAGTAGGCGGCCTTCATCTGCGGGCGATGGAGCTTATAGAAGTGGAAGTCCTCGCCGCCGCCACCGCAGTCGTGAGCGAGATTCTCTTCGCCCGCGGTCTCGCGGATCGCATCCGCAACCTCAGCCGTAAAGTCGTCGTCGTACCAGCAGGCCGGGCAGACGGCATTGCGGATGAGCTTCCCCTTCGCGCCGTAGGCTGCCGCTGTGCCGTTCACAACCTCTTCCATGCGCTTCAGAAGCGCGTCCATCAGGTCGTTCGTCTGCGCGCGCACGTCGAACGTAATGCGGGCCTTGTCGGGAACCGTGTTGGTTGCCCCGGCGTCGGCATGAATCTGCGTCGCTTTCGAGGACCACGACATCTTCGGATCAAGCCAGATCGCCTGGACGCCCTCGATCACGGCGCAGGAGACGTCAATCGCGTTGACGCCGAGATGGGGGCGCGAGGCATGCGCGCCGCGGCCTTCAATCTCGACAAAAACAGTGGTCGAAGCCGTATGGCGCACTGCCGGGCAGATTTTGCCGGCGGGCACGTCCTGAATCGGACGGATATGGGCGCCGAGAATCATGTCCACGTCGTCGATGACGCCCGCCTTGATCATGGCGGGAGCGCCGTCGAGCGTTTCCTCTGCCGGCTGGAAGAGAAGCTTCAGCGTGCCGCGGCGGACCTTGTCCTTCAGGCGGCTCGCGGCTGCAAGGAGCATCGCCGTGTGGCCGTCGTGGCCGCAGGCATGAATGCAGCAGGGCTTGCCGTCGATCACGAAGGGAAGCGCATCCATGTCCGCGCGGAGCATCATCACGGGACCGGGTTCCTTGCCGCGGATGATGCCGAGAACCCCGGTCGTTCCGCCCACATTGCGATGGGTCTCAATCCCGAGCGCTTCGAGCTTCTCTGCAACATAAGCGGCGGTCTTCTCTTCATGGAGCGCAAGTTCAGGCATCTCATGAAGTTCGCGGCGAAGCGCCTGGGGGTCATAAATCTCTGCCATAGGGAATACTCTGAAAGTAATAGCCGATGCACCTCAGGCGCATCATTCTCAAGCGGGAACGAGTGACTGCATAATCTCTCCTTCCCCGCGCCGCGGCGTTTCCAGCCTGCGGTCCGGTTTTCTTTATACGCTTTTTTCCCGGTCAGAGACATGCCGAACGCTTCTACCCCCGCGGCGCGAGACAGAATGTCGCGCTTGAAAGACATCCCGAGACTTCGCGAGGAAGCGGAAACCATCCGCGTCATGACGGGCGAATACTGCGCGCACTTTCACGGCACGGACGGGAAGAACCTCTGTCCCGCCTGCCGGGAATTCCTTGCCTACGCCCTGAAGCGCCTCGCCTGCTGTCCCTACGGCGGCGAAAAGCCCGTCTGCGGGAAATGCAAAATCCACTGCTACAAGCCCGCGGAGCGCGAAACGGCAAGGCGCATCATGCGCTGGGCAGGTCCTCGCCTCATGTGGACGCACCCGAAGATGGCCTTCATTCATCTGCTCGATCTGAGGCGCGAAGCCCCGGAAAAGCCCCGCAACAAAGCGGCCAAATCCTGACCATCTCCTTTTCGAAATGTTCCTGCTGATTCTTCCGATCCTCGCTCATGCGCTCATGACGGCGCACCTTCTCTTCAACGGCTTCGGCATCTGGTCGTTTGCGCCGCTCCTCGCGCTGATACCGCTCTTCATCCGGCGCCCCGCCATGATTTGGATCGAGAGCGTGCTCCTCATCCTCTGGGGCATTGAATGGCTTCGCGCGGACTATGCGCTCGTCATGCGCCGCATGGCCTGGGGCGAGCCCTGGCTTACGGCCGCCCTCATTCTCGGCGGGGTCGCCTTCTTTTCCTTCCTCTCGGCCTTCGTCTTCAGGGCACCGCGCCTTCAGCGCTTCTACAAAAAATAACCTTGATTTTCAATAAATAAGCGCTCAACCTATCGTTTCTACTAAAGCCGGCCAATTGTCGACCATATGTAACCATTTGTATCTGCGGTTTGACTCTAAGGACATCTATCTATAAAGTCTCGACAATTTGTGCTGAGGAAACGCAGTCATGCGTGCCCGGCTAATTCGTGAGGTTTTCTCCAATCAAAATCCCCCACTGGAAGGAGACAAGTCAATGTCCACGACTGACAACGCCCCTCTGACGATCCGCGACATGATCGAGCCCGCGATCAAGGCCGCCGGCGGCTGGGTCAACACCCATGCGCACGCCGACCGCGCCTACACCCTTTCGCCCGACGTGCTTGAGATGCGCCGCACCTGCACGCTGCAGCAGAAATGGGACGCGCTTGACCGTCTGAAGCGCGAATCGACGGAAGAAGATTTCTACCGCCGCTTCTCCATCTTCTTCGAAAATCAGATCGCTCAGGGCGTCACGGCGCTTGCGACCTTCGTCGACATTGACCCGCAGTCCGAAGACCGCGCCATCAAGGCCGGCATCCGCGCCCGCGAACACTACAAGGACCAGCTCACGGTCAAGTTCGCCAACCAGACGCTCAAGGGCGTGATCCATCCGGAAGCCCGCAAGTGGTTCGACATCGGCGCCGAGCTCGTGGACATCATCGGCGCGCTTCCGAAGCGCGATGAACGCGACTACGGCAAGGGCGACGAAGCCTTCGACATCATCCTCTCGACGGCGAAGCGCCTCAACAAGATGGTCCACGTCCACGTCGACCAGTTCAACGAATCCCTCGAATACGAAACCGAACAGCTCTGCGAAAAGACGATCGAGCACGGCATGGTCGGCCGCGTCGTCGCCATTCACGGCATCTCGATCGGCGCGCACTCGAAGGCCTATCGTCAGCGCCTCTACGCCCTCATGAAGAAGGCGGGCGTCATGATGATCGCCTGCCCGACCGCCTGGATCGACACGCCGCGCTCCGAAGAGCTCGTTCCGATGCACAACTCCATGACCCCGGTCGACGAACTCGTTCCCGCCGGCATCACGGTCGCGCTCGGCACCGACAATGTCTGCGACGCCATGGTTCCCTGGAACGCCGGCGACATGTGGCACGAAATGACGACCCTTGCCACGGGCTGCCGCTTCGACTACTTCGATGAACTCGTGAAGATCGCTACGGTCAACGGCCGCAAAGTGATCGGCATCGATTAACACCCATCGCGACCTGGAGCCTAATAGAAATGTACGTTTCACCCATCGCCAATGACATTCTCGCCGGCCACCTGATCAACTACGGTGCCGTTTCCTTCATGACGGATGCGCCGATGCGCCTCAAGTCGGGCCTTGTCACGCCGATCTACGTCGACAACCGCTCCCTCACGGGCCATCCGGACGCCTGGCGCGACATCATTGAGACCACCTGCTCGCGCATCGCGCAGCTCGGCCTCAAGTTCGACATCATCGCGGGCGTTGAAGGCGCGGGCGTCTCGCACGCCGCTGCTCTGGCCTATCGTCTCGGCAAGCCCTCGATTTTCGTGCGTCAGTGCGCGAAGACCTACGGCGACCACAGCCGCGTTGAAGGCACTTCCGTGAAGGGCAAGCGCGTCCTCATCATCGAAGACCACATCTCCACCGGTCTCTCGCTCCTCTCCGCCGTCGAAGGCCTCAAGGCCGAGGGCGCGATCGTCGAGGACTGCCTCGCCATCACGAGCTTCGGCATCGACGAAACGACGAAGCTCTTTGAGAAGGAAAACGTCACCTGCCACGAACTCCTCGACTTCACGCTCGTGCTCGAGAAGGCCGTGGAAATGGGCAAGATCGACGAAGAGAAGAAGCTCCTCCTCATCGACTGGCTGGCCAATCCCTGGACCTGGGCGGCCCGCAACGGCCTCACCCCGACGGGTAATGAAAACTGATAGAGACGCTTTCTAGCGTTCTTCTTTCTGAACCGCTGCCTGATTCCTCACGGAATCGGCAGCGGTTTTCTTTTGCGCAGCCTTCAGGCTTAAAGTCGCAAAATGACTTTTCCGCACGCATTGAATGAGCTCACAGCGCGTTAAAATTTTCTGTTGGAGCCTAATTCCCCTCAGGCATCGCTTTTTAACCCTGAAAATTCATGAAGTACCTCATCGTTGACGACCACGCCCTCATTACGGGCGCACTTTCGCTGATGCTTGAAGACCGCGATCCGGAGGCGGAAGTCCACACTGCCGCTACTGCCCGCGAGGCGCTTGATCTCGTGAATCGCGAGGGCGATGCCGATCTCCTGATCCTTGACCTCTCGATGCCCGACGTCACCGGCACCGAACTCATGGAAGAGATCGTCCGCATGCAGCCGATGCTCAAGATCCTCGTGGTTTCGGGGCTTGCCGACCAGGAAAGCATCATGCGCGTGCTTCAGCTCGGAGCCGCGGGCTTCGTGCCGAAGTCGCTCGACACCGAAATGCTCGGGAACGCCATTGACTTTGTGCTGAAAGGGGGCGTCTTCATTCCGTCGAAGCTCCTCACGGAATCCCAGCGCGTTGGGTTCTTCACCCGCACGGCGGCGCATCTCAAGTCGAGCGCCGAAGAGCCCGTGCACCTTACCGAACGCCAGAAGGACGTGCTTGCGCTCCTCGCGCAGGGCGCGCCCATCAAGCGCATCTGCCGCGAACTCGACCTTTCCGAAGGCACCGTGAAGACCCACGTTGCGGCGATCTACCGCGCCTTCGGCGCTTCAAACCGCACCGAGGCGCTCCTCGCCGCGAGGCGCGCCGGGTTCGACATCGACCTTTAACCGCTCAAAGCTCCGGCCGCTCACCGGCCGGAGAGTCCTCCTGAGAGCTCTCGCTCCGTGCGAGCGACATCGCCGCGGGCTCCACTCTTGCCGCCGCCCGCGCTATGGCGGCATTCAAAGCCACGTCTGATGCCGGCTTCTGGAGAATTACGGGCATTTCCTTCGGCAGGGGCTTTCCCGCCTGCTTTCTCTCGCGGAAATCCGCTTCAATCAGGTCTCTCGCAACCGCCGTGAGGAGTACCGTCGGGATTTCCGCGCCGAGCCCGGCTTCGAGAAGACCGGCGGCAGCAAGTCCCGTCACCTCTCCGTCGCCCAGGTTGTAGTCGGAGAGGAGAATGAACCTCCCTTTCCTCGCACGCGCTTCCTTCACGCGCTCGAGGAGCTCTTCGCTCCAGGCTTCCGCGGCAATCACTTCTGCTCCCCAGCTCGCGAGCTTTGCGGAAAGCGCTTCCTTGACGAAGGGATTGTCCTCGAGGAGGAGCGCTGCTCCGTCGAGGCGTTCAATCAATTCGCTCGGCGGCGTTTCCTTCTCAAGGTACTTCACCTGCTCGCTCTCGTCGAGATTGAGACCGAGCCTGAAAACGCTTCCGCGCCCCGGGTGCGAACCGATCGTGAGGTCGATGCCGAGCTGCCGGCAGATGCCCTTCACAATGGAGAGACCAAGCCCGAAGCCGTCGCCGGGATTCCGCTTCCCGGCCGCGCCCCGGTAGAAGGTTTCAAAGATCCTCTTCTTTTCTTCCGCCGTGAGCCCGGGACCTGCATCGTAAACGCCGAGCGTGACGCGCGAGCGCCCGATCCGGCGGGCTGCTACCACGACTTCAGCGCCGGGCTTCTCGGTATAGCGTATGGCGTTCGTGATGAGGTTCTGGAGCGCCCTGCGGAGCATGAGCCTGTCTGTGGTGACGGTGGCGGGTATCGGCCGGACGCGGAGCTTCAAACCCTTCTTTCTCGCCACGGGCCCGAATTCGCGCTCGATGTCGAAGAAGAGTTCGGGGATTGAAATTGCTTCCGGATGAAGCTCAAGCCGCCCGAATTCCATGCGCGTCACTTCAAGAACCTGTTCAACCAGCGTGGAAATGGAGCTCGAGGTTCGCGTGATCTGTTCGATCACGGGCGCCGTCTGGGGCGTCGCCCGGCGCTTCAGAATATCGAGAAAGATCCCCATTGCCTGCAGGGGCTGCCTCAGATCATGGTTGGCGGCGGCAAAGAACTGCGCCCGGCGTTCACTCTCCTGCTGCGTTTTCCGGCGGGCGGCTTCTGAGCGCGACACTTCAACCTTGAGGCGCTGCACGAGCCGCTCGTTCTGGTCGTCGTTCAGAATGGCCGAGAGCATCATCTCGTTGAGCCTGCGCCCGGAATAGAGCACGAACCCCGTGACGACAAGGAGAATGAGCGCCATGATGGTCTGCGAGATGCCGTACTGGGCGGCAACGGACACCGTCACGGGCGCGAGCGAGAGGAGCGTGAAGGCGGTAAGCGACGGCATCCAGCAGGAGTAGACGGGCCAGCTCGCGAACGTGACGGCGACGATCACCGCCACCACCACAACCTGATAGATCCCCGACTGAGGGAGCATCAGGGCAGCGCCCGCGCCGCCCCAGATCAGTCCCGCGCTCGAAGCGAGCATCGTCCAGCGGCGGATCCAGAGCCTCACGTGCTCGGCTTTCCTCGGATCGCGCCAGAAGGAGCGCACGAAGACGAGCGAAATCCAGAGTTCAAGGAGCCCGAAGACCGCCCAGATGATGAGCGCAGATCTCGGTGCATCAGTCGACCAGAAAGCCGCGGCGATGCCCGCCATGCCGATGAACTGCGCGGCAAGCGCCACCGGGTAGAGCTTGAGCGATGTGAGAAAAAGCTTCACGAGCGTGCGCGCTGTAATGCTCCGCGACGTCGGCAGACTCATGAAGGCCTTCAGAAACCCGAATATGGAGCGGCGCGACGAGAAGGTCATGACGGCATTCTCCAGCTGAGCCTCGCGCGCCTGCCGTCGAGCGAAAGGGTTGCCGGAAGCCCCACCGGAAGCGTCGCCTTTCTGTCGATATGCCCGAACGGAAGCCCCGTCACCATCGGGATAGAGCCCGGGAGTCGCGAGCGGATGTAGCCGAGCGTGCGCGCAAGCGTCTGGTCGCCCTCAAAGCGCACGGCGTCGTCCGCATTCGTGAAGGCGCCGAAGAGTATTGCCCTCTGTCGATGAAGGACTCCGGACTCAAGGAGCGAAAGGAGCATCCGTTCAACGCGGTACGCCGCTTCCCCCACGTCTTCCAGAAAAAGAATGCCGCTTCCCGTTTCCTCATACGGGAACCACCGGGTTCCGAGAAGACTCTCGATCAGGCATAGATTTCCGCCCCAGAGCGTGCCCGTCCGTTCAAATTGCTTCGGCATGTCCCCAAGGAGCGCAGGTTCTGCTTCCCAGGCGAGCGGACCGGGGTTTTCGCCGAAAACGACGCGGAAGCGCTCCGCCATAAAGGGATCGGGATCCGCAAAGCTCATCAGCATCGGCCCCTGCCAGGAATAGCGCCCGGTCATCGCGAGAAGCGCCAGATTGAAGGCGGTGAAGTCCGAGAATCCTACAACCGGCACCCGGGCTGAAGCTATTTTTTGCCAGTCAAGGAGATGAAGGAGCCGCGTCATGCCGTAGCCGCCGCGAAGCGGCATCACCAGGTCGGCATCTTCCGACAAGAGCGCCGTCTCGAAGTCGCGCGCCCGGACTTCGTCCGTGCCGGCAAACCGCGCCGTCTGCTCGAAAACGCCGCCCATGAGGGTCGGAATCATGCCGAGCGATTCGATGGAGGCAATCGCCTTCTCGCGCCTTTCGTGGTCGATTTCTCCCCTTCGCGTTAGGACCTGGTACGACGGCGCCGGGATGATCACGCGGCGGGGAGGCTCAAAAGGCTTCAGAGCGGCTGAATCTGCTTGCTTCGTCATGATTGGGTTTTCTCCTTTCTTCTGCGGGCAAAAAAGTCCCGCATGAGCGCTTCGCCTTCCTCGCCGAGAACGCCGCCTTCAATGACGGGCCGGTGATTGACGCCCGGGATGTCGAAAAGCCGGAATGCACCGGCAAGCGCTCCCCGGCGCGGATCTCCCGCACCATAAACGATCCTCGCGCACCGGGCTTCAGAAATGGCCCCCGCGCACATCGGACAGGGTTCCAGGGTCACGTAGAGCGTCGTCTGCGTGAGGCGGTGGTTCCCGGCTGCAGAAGCTGCTCGCCTTAAGGCCAACACCTCGGCGTGCGCCGTCGGGTCGCCCGTTCTGAGCGTTTCATTGCCGGCTTTTCCAAGGACGCGGCCGTCCTCAACCACGACCGCGCCCACCGGGATTTCGCCCGCTTCTCCGGCCCTGCGGGCCTCTTCAAGCGCGAGCTTCATGAAGCGGACGTCTTCCTCAGGATTTCCGGAGGGGCGCTTCGGCGCATTCGCCTCGCGGTTCTTCTTCTGAAGGGTCTCCTTCATACGGGCGCGGCGCTCTTCCAGAATCACGCGCGCGGCTTCGAGATCATCGAGAAGCCTCGCGGCAGTGACGTCCGGGCGCGGCTCGAGGCGGATGTTTGCGGCGCCGCCCTGCTCTTCAACGAACCCCTCCGCCTTTGCAGCATCGAGCAGCTCCTCTGGCGAGGCCTTTAGCCAGTCGCCCGGGCCCGAAAGGAAGTCCCTGAGAGCGTCGAGGAGCGACTCGGTGGAAGGATTTTTTCCGACCTCTCCCAGAAGCGCCGCACCCGCCACAATTCTGCGGTCTTTGGGGTCGGCCGCAATGAGGGAACTCAGGGGAATGCCCCTGCGGATCGAAAGCTCCGTAAAGCGTTCGATGTCGCTGATGGAAAAGTCGGGATTGAAGAGCTGATACATCAAAATGTACGAGACGCCGGTCAGGCATCTCATTCGCTTCCGGTGAGGCAATAAAAATATTCACGAACGCTCGTCTGAACGCACGCAGATTATCTCAGGCGGTGCAACGTGCGGCGTACTTTTGCGGCAAAGACAATGCCTTTTTCATTTTTTCCAACCTTGCCTGTTCGCCCGGAAGGTGCAGGGCCTTTCCAACGAGCAGCCCCAGGTTCCACATAGAAAATAAGGGAGCCTTCTCTCTTCAGGAAAGCTCCCGCTGGCCGCAATCCAGGTCTTACGTCTATGAGCTACCAGGCATGACGGAGGCCGATATTCCAGCGCCAGTTCTCTTTTACCTTGCCGCCGTCATTGCGTTCAAGATCCGCGTAGACGTACGTGCTCTCCGTCAGGCTGAAGTTCGCCCCCAGACCGTACTCCATCCAGGTGCCGCCGAAATCGTCCTCAGACGCATTCCTTGAGACTGCTCCGTAGCGATAGGTCGTCGTAAGGTCGCCCTCAAAGTCATGCACAACCGACACGCGTGCGTAGATCGTGCCTTTCTTTTCCGGGAAGGACATGCCCGTGCGGATACCCGCTCGACCGATGAGTGCCCTGACGTCGCTCTGATCCACTTCCATACCGTTTTCCGTCCTGAAGCGGGCGCCTTCCACCCGGCCGTAGCTCAGGCCGATCTGCGGCTCGGCAAAGAAGCGCTCTTCTGCAAAGGCGAACTTGTAGCCGGTTTCGGCATTGAAGCTCCATGCATTGTTGCTGTAGGAGCCTTTCATGCCGTTGAGTTCGAAGTCGTTCTCGAGGCGGTTGAAGCGTGCGATCAGATCGACATGCGCCCCGCAGGGTATGAGCCAGGTGCCGTAGAGCGAAATGCCGTAGTTGTCCGTATCGGCTTCTCCCAGGTCATAGGCCGCCTGGCCGTCGGTGTAGCTGCCGGCAAGACCGACCCTCCAGTCGCCGACAGAGACATCCGAACCGACCTGAATAGTCGTGCTTTTGTTCTTTACGCTCTTTGCGCCATATTCCTGTTCTGACCCGTAGAGACGCACCCAGCTTCCGACGCCCGCAGGAGAGTCCCGAAGTTCTCCCATGCGTTTGCTGAGCGAATTCATCTCATGCCGCCATGCGAGAACAGAAAGCGCATTGACCGAACGGAACCTTGCCAGCTTCTGATTTTCTCTGATGGTGGTCGACCAGGTCCCGTCATCGTTCTGCACGGCAACAATGCCGTCGTTTACCGTACCTTCCTCGATCTCATAAACATTATCCGTCCCCTCTTTGATCCTCACCTTTGTCTGCAAAGCATTGAGAGCTTCCCTGGCATTTGCATATTCGTCGCTCGAACTGCCCGTTGATGCAACCCTCAAAAATGACGCCGAATCAATGGCAACTGAATCTGTCGCTTTGAGCACAGGGACAAAGAGCGTATTTCCGCGGCCCTGCAGTGCAGCGAGCGAAAAGTCTCCGGCACCAACGGCTACCGTCGCTCCCTCTGCCGCGACCTTGTTCAGAATGGAACTGCCGCCTGCGGCGCCCTCAACAATAAGAACCGCATCCTCAGCCAGATTAATCGTGCCTTTGCTATCAATCGTGTTGGTTGACAAAAGGGCCTGCCCCGTGAGCGAGAGGGAAGAAGTCTTATCAATCTTGACGCCCATGGAGTCGCCCGTTGCCATGGTGCGGCCGGACAAAACCATTTGTCCCGAATTTTCAGCGAGAAGGCCGATGGAATTCGGTCCTTCGGCGACGATCGAGTGAATGTCTCCGGTGAGATGAATCGTGCCTTTGTTGACTGCAGCAATGCCGCGGGAAGTTCCGGCTTCTGAGCGCGCATGGACAGATGCATTTCCGAAAGTCATACGCGCCAGATCGCCGTCTGCTGCGATGCCAAAGGCGTTTGCGTCTTCTGCTTCTGCGGAAATATTAACAAAGGTATTTAATAGTTGACGGATGGTGCTGTGTGGCGCTTGGGGTCAGGCCGCCTGTGCATAGAGGGTACTCTCATTCGTAAAACAG
>NZ_WEHX01000237.1 GCF_009183815.1 Sutterella seckii
CGTCCTTTCAAAACTCCAGGCCGCAGGTTGATCCGGTACGAGCGCTTTTCTGCTTCCTTATCGGTCTGGAATTCCTCGCGTTTTCCCATCCCGACATAGCCGGCATCGCCGTACACCTGCTCTGTCTCTGACGGTATCAGTTCCCGGGCACGGCTGATGTCATGCTCGTTGGCAGGTCCGTAGACGGCATTCGTGACGATGCCGATGATGTCGTCGGTGGCGACGTGCATCTTCATGCCGAAATGCCACGTATTTCCCTTTTTGCCGCTCGACATCTCCGGATCCCGCTTGTGATCGCGATTCTTTGTTGAGCTCGGAGCCTCAATGAAGCTGGCATCAACAATGCGTCCTTTGGAGAGCACCAGTCCGGCAGCGGTGATGCCGGCGTTGACTCGTTCAAGGACCTGCTTGCCGAGGTTGTGCTTCTCGAGCAGATGACGGAACTGGAGAATCGTGGATTCGTCCGGCGTACGGTCCGCCAGCGCCAATCCCACGAATTTTCGAGCAGTAGAGTTCTCGTGAAG
>NZ_WEHX01000238.1 GCF_009183815.1 Sutterella seckii
TTTTTCGCGTTGCGTCGAATTAATCCACATCATCCACCGCTTGTGCGGGTCCCCGTCAATTCCTTTGAGTTTTAATCTTGCGACCGTACTCCCCAGGCGTCTACTTCACGCGTTAGCTGCGTTACCAAGAGATTGCTCTCCCAACAACTAGTAGACATCGTTTAGGGCGTGGACTACCAGGGTATCTAATCCTGTTTGCTCCCCACGCTTTCGTGCATGAGCGTCAGTCATGTCCCAGAGGGCTGCCTTCGCCATCGGTGTTCTTCCAAATATCTACGCATTTCACTGCTACACTTGGAATTCCACCCTCCTCTGACAAACTCAAGTCTTGCAGTCATATATGCAATTCCCAGGTTGAGCCCGGGGATTTCACATCTATCTTACAAAACCGCCTGCGCACGCTTTACGCCCAGTAATTCCGATTAACGCTTGCACCCTACGTATTACCGCGGCTGCTGGCACGTAGTTAGCCGGTGCTTATTCTTCAGGTACCGTCAGCAGAACGTGGTGTTAT
>NZ_WEHX01000239.1 GCF_009183815.1 Sutterella seckii
ACCGCGACATCTCAGAGAAGCAGTTCAGCGCATTGAAGTCTCAGCTCGGAGCGGACGTAACGCGCGTGCATGACGATCAGCGCATTGAGGCAAAGCTTGCCATCTGCTTCATTGCCGCCGTCATTCGTACGGAAATCGAACTCGCCTGCCGCAAGCTGGAGCTCGACACCAACAAGTCCCTGCGGGAGGCGGATCGCACCGTTCTGACGCTGATGCCGAATGATGAGTACTGTGCCGTGCACGACTACTCAAAGCGCATGGCTCTGCTCTATGCCGAATTCGGCTTGAGCGACGAGCATCTCGACTTCTTTGCGCAGGAGGTGAACGGTCGCAGAAATCCGGTTCACAGCCAGACGCGCACGATGCCGCCGTTTTTGACGCCTGCGCCCAAACGCAAACCCGGAAGACCCGCGAAGAAGAAAGCTCTGGAAGATACAGAGATGCCTAAGCGGAAACCCGGACGCCCCAAAGGCAGTAAAAACAAGAAAACGCTTGAACGGGAAGCTCTGCAGGC
>NZ_WEHX01000240.1 GCF_009183815.1 Sutterella seckii
ACAAGACGACCTGTAACGCGCTGCTTCTCTGAATCATGTCGGTTCTCGATGAACTTCAATGAATCGATGTTTTGAATGCAATCACAACCCCTGAAGCTGCCTTTATCCGAAGAGAAGCATCTCAACTTCTCCTCAAGACAACTTCAGAATGTCTTTACTTTTCCAAATTTTTAAAGATCGAAATGACTGCTTCTTTCGAAGCACCATTTGAAAGAGCTCTGCATTCTACAGAAGAAGCAGAACTTTGTCAAATGGTCGCGCAACTTTTTTTAGTTGGTGGAGGCAAACGGGATCGAACCGATGACCTCCTGCTTGCAAAGCAGGCGCTCTCCCAACTGAGCTATGCCCCCACGTGACCGAACACACGTTCAAATGAACGCAGGCTCAAGCTGCACAGTGTCTGATTCAACGACCAGATAAGTGTGAACACCGTGAAAGTCTCTGAAGGCGTTCCTTAAAGAACTCGACTCTCTTTAAAGGAGGTGATCCAGCCGCACCTTCCGGTACGGCTACC
>NZ_WEHX01000241.1 GCF_009183815.1 Sutterella seckii
CTATGTCGGGATGGGAAAACGCGAAGAATTCCAGACCGATAAGGAAGCTGAAAAGCGCTCGTACCGGATCAACCTGCGGCCTGGAGTTTTGAAAGGACGTTCGGCTGAAGATCTTATCCGCAAAATCGAGCACTTCAAGTCCAGCGTCCGCTGCAAGGTTGAGCATGTCTTTGCGCGTGTGAAGCTTCAGATGTCGTACCGCAAGACCCGGTATCGCGGCATTGCGAAGAATGCGCATCGCATCAATACGATGCTGGCGCTCTGCAATCTCTTCACTTTCGATTGTTACCTGAAGAGATTGACGGCCTAACCTGAATATTTCGCCTAAAAAGAGACCTTGGGCGTAGGCTCATCTGCGATCGGCAGGTGGGCCTAAATTTTCAGGCGGCGTACACGGATCAAACAATGATCTAAATCAGTGTTTATGCTTGTTGCACAAATGAAAAGAGGCGATCGCGGTATAATTTAATTGTCAAGAAAAAACCAACCGGACGCCTCGCCATGCAGTA
>NZ_WEHX01000242.1 GCF_009183815.1 Sutterella seckii
CCGCCGAAGGCGGAGAGGGCAAAGCCCTCACTGAGCTCAGACTACAACCTACTTTTTAAGAACAAAATCGGCGAAAGCTCACTTGACATTCACCAGATGGCAGAGTCATCTCGCTCATCCATAAATTTCTCAGAGCGGACGTGCAACTGAAGAATGGACACGTGGAAAAGCGGGACAAAGGAGCGCCGCAGGGCGGTCCGCTCTCGCCGATACTGGCGAACATTCTGCTCGACAAGCTCGACAAGGAGATTGAAGCCCGAGGACTGAGGCACTCCCGATACGCAGACGACATGGTGATCTTCTGCAAAACAAAGAGGGCCGCAGAACGAGTGTGCGCATCAATCACAGAATTTATCGAGAAGAAGCTCCTGTTGAAGGTTAACCGAGACAAAACCAAGGTTTGCCACATCGCGAACAGCGAGTTGAAATTCCTTGGGTACGGTTTCTATTACGACAGAGCAAAGCATCGCATCCTGCCGAGGCTACACCGGAAGACAAGGGCCAAA
>NZ_WEHX01000243.1 GCF_009183815.1 Sutterella seckii
GTTCCGGTTGCTGCCGGCAAAATCAGTCGTCAAAAGACCAAAAGCGGTACGTACATTCTCTACGTCATCAGTCGTCAATATGACCCGGCAAAGAAGCACACCGTCCCTGTGCGTGCAATGATCGGCAAGGTCTCGGATGAAGAAGGAATGATGTTCCCCAACGAGAAGTTCTTCGAATACTTCCCGGAAACGCCGTTGCCTGAACTTCGTCCGGAAGCTGAACGTAGCTGCACGCTTATGGCCGGCACGTTCATAGCGATTGAGGAAGTCGTCAATCACTACCGGCTCGACGAACTCCTGGTCAAGCACTTCGGCGATCGTGCCGGCCTCGTACTGGATTTGGCTTCCTACATGGTCGTCGAAGGCCGGAATCAAGGTCAGTACTATCCTGACTATGCCTATCGCCATCCGCTGTTCTCTCCGGGCATGCGCATTTACAGCGATTCGACAGTGTCCAAGTTCCTGTCCTCAGTGAAGGACGAACAGATAGCTGGTTTTCTTA
>NZ_WEHX01000244.1 GCF_009183815.1 Sutterella seckii
CGCGTTCTGAGGTTGTGAAGCCTCCTGTTGATGCTGTTCGCACGCATGTCGGACTACAGAGAATTCTCGAATGGGCCGGAAAGGAATCGGGCATCGATGAGGATCTGAAGACATGCTTCGAGATTGGGGATGCTCAGAAGTTGAGTTCAATCGCCCGATATTGGGTTGCCACTGATGGTGATACGCTGCCTCGCATGGAGACGTGGCAGATGATGAACCCGTTGCCTTACGAGTACCCCATCACGCAGGATGTGTACGGCAAGCTTTTTGCATCTGTCGGACGTAATGAGTCAGGTGTGCAAGCCTATTTTCGAAGCCGTGCTCAAAGAGTTTCCTCGTCGGGTTTGAATTTGGCTCTGGACACAACGACCTTTTCTACATATTCGAAGAATCAAATCGAAGCGCGTCAAGGATTCAACAAGGATGGCGACGGACTGGATACGATCAAGCTTCTGGTCCTGTACTCAGTTGAGAATCGAGAGCCTGTA
>NZ_WEHX01000245.1 GCF_009183815.1 Sutterella seckii
CTGATAACCGGTTATTCCCCGCCGTTCCCATGCCTTGGAAGGGTATCACGCCACCGTAGCGGTCGGGCTACATGTCCACACTAAACGTCGAAAGGCCAGTTTTTGTTACCAGGAAATCTATAGTCATAAATAATTTGAGATTGATATATTTTTTTATTTATATCGTTATTGACTATATATGGATGTTTTTCATTTTCATTGACATATTTATTGGGGATCGATATTTTTGTTGTTGCATTTCGTAGAAACCATTCATATTCAATATCTAGATGACCTACATCAAGAACGCGAAATCCATTTTTTATTAACTCTAAGGAAATTATTTTTGCAGCGGGTCCTAAGGATATTAAAATTAAGTTGCTCTTTGGTAAATTCTTGGAAAATTGTGGGGGCTTCCATAAATTCGGAAAGCCAGTTTTTCCACTTCGCCGACAGTACCCAAAACAACGCCGAGAGCCTCAGCACCGATCCGATGTTGAGGCTTT
>NZ_WEHX01000246.1 GCF_009183815.1 Sutterella seckii
GAGAAGGGCATTTTCGGCGTCGAGGAAAGAACCCGTGTATTCGCGAGCGGCACCGAGGAAGCCTGCGTCGGCTTATTCTTCGACGGCATTCGAGGATGCCGAAAGTCCATGGACGACATTGCCCGGGTGCTGAAGAGCCAGCAGGACATCAAGGCTCAGATCATTGGCGGAAAGAAGCTCAGCAAGCTCAAAATTGCTTCCGACATGAAGCCCTATCTGAAGCTGACGGGAACCGAGGATGCTCCCGCTGTAGAGCTCTGCACTGAACGGCTTCAGGAATCTATTGACCGTCATGGCTTTAATGCCATCGCCTCTTCGGAAGATCTACCCGCAGAGAGGATCAGTGAGATCTATGACTACCGCGACATCTCAGAGAAGCAGTTCAGCGCATTGAGGCAAAGCTTGCCATCTGCTTCATTGCCGCCGTCATTCGTACGGAAATCGAACTCGCCTGCCGCAAGCTGGAGCTCGACACCAACAA
>NZ_WEHX01000024.1 GCF_009183815.1 Sutterella seckii
TGAAAACCGCCGGATGCCGAACGGCATGTCCGAAAGGGCCCGATCACGGGGCCATGCGGTGTGGGAGGGGGTACCCTGCAAGGGGGCCCTCTACCCGATTTGTTTACAGCGTTTGAAATGAAAAAGGAAGCGTCAAAAATGGTAGCCTAAGCGTTTGCCTTCAATTTTCCCGCTCTCAACTACGCTCTCACCCTCAGGGAGGAATTCGCAATTGGATTTTCTCAGCAGCATTGTCGGTTCGATCAACGACGTCCTCTGGTCCTACGTTCTCATCATCCTTCTCGTCGGATGCGGTCTTTGGTTCTCGGCGAGGACCGGCTTCGTGCAGATCCGCCATATGGGCGAAATGTTCCGGCTCCTCGGCGACGGTTCCGCGCATAAGGCCCGCGAAGGCCACATCTCCACGTTCCAGGCGTTCTGCGTTTCCACCGCCTCGCGCGTCGGCGTCGGCAACATTGCCGGCATTGCGATTGCGGTCGTCGTAGGTGGCCCGGGCGCCGTTTTCTGGATGTGGGTGATTGCAATCCTGGGCGCAGCCACGGGGTTCGTCGAATCGACGCTCGCGCAGATCTATAAGGCGCCGAGAAAGGGCGGGGGCTACGTGGGCGGACCCGCCTACTACATCGGCAATGTGCTGGGGTCTCCCTTCTTTGCCTGGCTCTTTGCCGTGCTTCTCGCCGTTACCTACGGCCTCATCTTCAACAGCGTCCAGTCCAATACCATCGCGCTCTCGCTCAAGACGTCGCTGAGCGCCGACCCCTGGTATACGGGGCTTGTCATCGCGGTCCTTACCGGTCTCGTGATCTTCGGCGGCCTCACCCGCATCGCGAAGGTGGTCGGCATGCTCGTTCCGGTGATGGCAGGAGCCTATCTTCTCGTGGCGCTCATCGTGACCGTGATGAACATCACGCTGGTTCCTGATGTGCTGAAGCTCATCGTTTCGAGCGCCTTCAGCTTCGACTCCGCCATGGGCGCGGGCTTCGGTCTTGCCGTCATGACGGGCGTGAAGCGCGGCCTCTTTTCGAACGAAGCCGGCATGGGTTCGGTGCCGAATGCGGCCGCCACCGCCGACGCATCACACCCGGTGAAGCAGGGACTGGTGCAGGCGCTCGGCGTCTTCGTCGACACGCTGATGGTCTGCACGGCCTCGGCAATGATTGTGCTCCTCTCGCCCGACTGGCAGGGATCGGGTCTCACGGGCATTGAACTCGCGCAGCATGCGCTCACGGGACAGCTGGGTGGCTGGACCAACATCTTCATGACCGTGATGATCCTCTTCTTCGCCTTCAGCTCCATCATCGGCAACTATTTCTACGGCGAAGTGAACATGGACTTCATCAGCCGCTTCAAGGGGGCGGTCTGGATCTATCGCGCGCTCGTCGTCTGCATGGTCTTCTTCGGCGCCGTGGCGAGCCTCGATCTTGTCTGGAGCCTGGCCGACCTCTTCATGGCGCTGATGGCCATGCTCAACCTCGGCGCCATTCTGCTCCTCGGGCGCTACGCCTTCATTGCTCAAAAGGACTACTTCCGTCAGAAGGCGGAAGGCATCGCCGAGCCGGAATTTGATCCGGCGATTCTCCCCTCGCAGAAGGGGATTCTCGCCTGGCCGAGAAAAGGTGAGGACTGACGGCGTTCTAAATGCCTCATGAATTGCCCGCCCGCAGCGCGGATCGCTTTCTTTGAGGAAGAAGGCGTTCGAAGCTCTGCGGGCTTTTTGTTTTCAAGGGATTTGCGCTTCAATGCCGGCATTCGGGAGGGTGGGTTTTTACGGGTGGGGTGGTGCGGATTTATCTCATAAGGGGTATCAACTGCGTTTTGAACGCTTTAAAACAACTGTCTTCCTAAGGTTTCAAGGTGTTGAGAATGGCTCTCAACAGTGCCTTCGCCTCTCCCGTCAGAGAGCTTTAAGAAACCTTTAAGGAAAAATACAATTCCTTGCATAAGACAAAGAAAGCAACTTTCTTCACGGATTTGCAAATCCGGGAGAAAAAATCCATCCGCAAGGAAAGGAGACCCCCATGAAGTCTCAGCATATGTTTACCGCGCTCGCCGCCGCCATGCTCTCCCTCGGAGCGTATTCCACCGCCGCGAACGCTGCAGATCTCGCCAACTGCACGATCTGCCACTCGAACATCACCAAGGTCCACGCCGGCGCCGCCCATAAGGACGTCGCCTGCACGTCCTGCCATACCGGTCTTGACGAACATCTGAAGAAGCCCTCGGCCCGCCCGACCGTCAACATGGATCCGGCCAACTGCGGCGCCTGCCATCAGCCCCAGTACACGTCGCTCTACAAGGACGAAGGCCGTCCCGCCCGTCAGTCGAAGAAGGCTGCCGGCGGCCCCGCGCCTGACCCGTTCTTCGACCGTGCGCTCGGCGCTCACGGCTTCACGAAGGAGCATGATCTTCCGCGCGCCCACACCTGGATGGCGATCGACCAGTTCATCGTCGACCGCGCCTTCGGCGGCCGCTTTGAGCCGAAGGACGGCTGGCTCTACACGACGCTTGAGGGCGGAAAGTCCTACAAGGTCTGGGATGTTCTGAAGGACAACTATCCGGACAACAACACCCAGAAGGCGCATAAGCCCGGCACCGCTGCCGCCGGCAACGGCGTCTGCTGGAGCTGCAAGTCGGCCGACCTGATGCTCGACTGGGCCTACATGGGCGACAAGGTTGAAGGCGCCACCTTCAACCGCGGCTCGAACCCCGTCGATGTGGTCCGCAAGGTCAACCACGCGCTCAACTGCAACTTCTGCCACGATCCGCATACGGCGCAGCCGCGCATCATCCGCGACGCGCTCATTGACGCCGTCACGCGCGACAACAAGGACGTTCCGAACGTCTGGAAGTCCGTTGCGGCTCATCCGACCAAGGTCGACGTGAAGGACTTCGGCATGCGCGGCTTCACCCGCAAGGTGGGCTACCTCGAGCGTCCGGACGCGAACCTCATGTGCGCTCAGTGCCACGTTGAATACGTCTGCAACCCGGGCTTCAACGGCAAGACGGGCGAAAAGGTGGGCTTCGACAACCGCTGGACCAACCTCTTCCCGTTCGTCAATGCCGACCAGATCGAGGAGTACTACGACAAGGTTCCGTTCCGCGACTTCAAGCACAACGTGACGGGCGCCTCCCTCATCAAGATGCAGCACCCGGATGCGGAAACCTTCTTCGGCTCCGTGCATGACAAGGTGGGCGCCACCTGCCAGACCTGCCATATGCCGAAGGTGAAGGATGAGAAGACGGGCAAGATGTACACCCTCCACTGGGCTACCTCGCCGCGTCACTACATGAAGGAAACGTGCCTGACCTGCCACAAGGACAAGACCGAGAAGCAGATGAATCTCGCGATCGACGCGATGAAGGGTCACTTCGAAGGCAAGGTCCGCGAGGCCGAAGCCCGCATGAACGACATGTTCGACGCCTTTGATCTCGCGATCGCCGCGGGCGTTGATCAGAAGACCCTCGACGAAGCCAGAAAGCTCCACGCTTCCGCTCACGTCAACTGGGAATACTGGACGGCTGCGAACGGCGCCTACTTCCACAATCCTGAACTCGCCACGCGCAGTCTCGCGAAGAGCGCCAAGGCCGCGAGCGATGCCGCCGCTCTCCTGAGAAAGGCTGTTGCCGCCAAGGCTCAGGCCAAGAAGTAATCGCCTGAAATAAGCTTCTGGAAATTTCTGAAGCAAAAAATTGAAAGGGACGACATCGCAGGGTGCCGTCCCTTTCGCTACAGTTAAGGGTTATCCTTAATCCCTTCATTTTTTCTGCACGCCACCATGTCTAATCCCTGGATCCTCTACGCTGTCTGCGCGGTGATGCTCATCATCGCCCTTGCGGCGCTTCTTCCGACCATCTTCCGCGCAAAAGAAGCGGAAACGGAAGACGTCCGCAATGCGCGTGCGGAATCCTTTGTGAGCGAGGCACTTCGCGCCGAGAAGGCGCAGCTCGACAGCGACCATGCGGACGGAAGGCTCGATCAGGCGCACTACGACGCGATGCTCGCCGATCTCCGGCGCCGCATTCTGGAAGAGCAGAAACCAGCTTTAAACGACGAGGAAAAGAAGCTTGAACGCGTGCCGCTCAAGGTAACGCGCGGAGAGCTCGCCGCCATCGTGGTTGCGCTCGTCACCTTCGTTTCCGTCGGAAGCTACTGGTTCCTGGGGGCTCCTGAAATGCTTGAGCTCGCACAGGCGCAGAAGGTGCTTCAGGGTACGGCATCGGCAGAATCGATCGAAGCCTATCTGGAAAAGGCGCCGAAGGACGGGCGCGCGTGGGTGCTTCTTGCTCACCGTAAGATCGATGAAGGCGACTTCAGAACGGCGTCGCGCGCCTATAAGGCAGCGCGCGATTCGTCCGAGAAGATCGCGCGCGACCCGGACGTGATGCTCGAATACGGCGCAGCCGTTCTGACGGCGAAGGAAACGGAGCTTTATGCAGATGCCTATAAGGCATTGAATGAAGCACTGGTGCTGAAGGCCGGCGACCCGCGTGCCGAGCAGCTTGCGCTCATGGGTGCGGTCGCGATGGAAGACTGGTCGGGCGCGGCATCGCTCGTGAGAAATATGATTCAGAAAATGCCGCCCGACAGCCCCGACTACATGCAGGCCGAGCAGACGCTGAGAATGCTTGAGTCGCGTGCGCAGAGCAAGGCGGAGACGAAGGCAAAGCCCTGATGGGAATTTCTCCTGCGGATCATTTTCCGGAGGAATTTGTCTCAATAAAAATTGAGGCCGCTGCGGATGGAGAGTTCCGCAGCGGCCGATTTGCATCTCTGAAGAATGCGTTTCTTTTCCGGTTATCTCGCGAAGCGCTTTAGTTCTTCTTCAGCACGCTTTTCTACGGCCGAAAGGTCAAGCTTCAGCGCCTTCGCAATCCCTTCGCCGTAAGCCTTGTCGGCAAGGAAGCAATGGGCCGCATGCAGCGTGCGGATGGCGTCGGGGACGCCGGCCATTGCGCGGGCCGTGTTGGCAAAGAGCCGTTCCTTCTCTGCGGCCGGGAGAAGCCTGAAGAGATTTCCCGCCTGCGTGTAGAAGTCATTGTCGTATTCGCGGAAATCGTAATGCTGCGCAGCGCCCGAGAGTGCCAAATCGGGTTCCCGGGCAGACGGCGTTTCCGCAAAGGCGCCGAAGGTGTTGGGTTCGTAGGTGATGTCGCTCGCCTGATTTTCAATGCGCATCGCGCCGTCGCGGTGGAACATCGCGAGGAAGGGGCATCCGCGGGCTTTGTTCACCGGGATCTGCCAGTGGTTGACGCCGAGGCGGTAGCGCTGGGCGTCGCCGTATGCAAAAAGTCGTCCCTGCAGCATGCGGTCGGGCGAGAAGCCGATTCCGGGAACAATGTTTGCCGGATTGAAGGCTGCCTGCTCGACATCCTGGAAGTAGTTTTCAGGGTTGCGGTTGAGTTCAAGTTCGCCCACTTCAATGAGCGGATAGTCTGCATGCGGCCAGACCTTCGTCAGATCGAAGGGATGGTAGGGGACCTTGTCGGCATCGGACTCAGGCATCACCTGAACATACATCTTCCATTTCGGGAAGTCGCCGCGCTCGATCGCTTCATAGAGGTCGCGCTGGTGAGATTCGCGATCGCTCCCGATGACGGCGGCCGCCTCTTCGTCCGTCAGGTTTTCAATGCCCTGCTGGCACTTGAGATGGAACTTCACCCAGAAGCGTTCATTTCTGGCGTTGATGAAGGAGAAGGTATGGGACCCGAAGCCGTGCATATGGCGGTAGCTCTTCGGTATGCCGCGGTCGCTCATGACGATCGTGATCTGGTGGAGCGCTTCAGGAATCTGCGTCCAGAAGTCCCATTGATAGGTGTTGGAATGGAGGTTTGTCCGGGGATCGCGCTTCACGACATGGTTGAGGTCGGGAAACTTGAGCGGATCACGCAGAAAGAAGACCGGCGTGTTGTTTCCGACCAGGTCCCAGTTGCCTTCCTCGGTATAGAACTTGACGGCAAAGCCGCGGATGTCGCGCTCGGCATCTGCTGCGCCGCGCTCGCCCGCAACGGTCGAGAAGCGGATGAAGAGGGGCGTCTCCTTGCCGACTTTCTCAAAGATTTTCGCCTTGGTGTAGCGGCTGATGTCGTTCGTTACTCGGAAGGTGCCGAATGCGCCGGAGCCTTTCGCATGCATGCGGCGCTCGGGGATCACCTCGCGGTCAAAGTGCGCGAGCTTCTCGAGGAACCAGACATCCTGGAGAAGCATGGGGCCGCGGGGGCCGGCCGTCATGACGTTGTTGTTGTCGGCGACGGGGGCGCCGAAGGCCGTAAAGAGGCGGCTGGCAAAATTGCGGGCCGTTTGGATGGGATTCTTCATAGGGATTGTCTCCGGTAAATCGATAATTGATAAAAACAATCAATTTTCATCTAATGATAAGTGAAGACAATCGTCAGTGCGATCGTTTATTTGGATTTACTTATAAGTAAATGTATATCGATAGTTGTCGACTATGTATTTGGCAGCCATGGTTGCATGAGTGCATCCATGAGGTGATGCAATTGTTATTTATTGATTTTTAAGGATTATTTTAGGTGATCTGCCAGAGGCAAGTCGGAGAGAACGACGCTTCATCAACAGGAGCCTCTATGCGTGAGCGAGGTGCCTGACGATCGATGCTGCTTTCATCGATCCGGCTTGTTGGAGGAAAGGCAGAAGATGGATGCCGCTTCGGGGAAGACTTTTCGCCGAACAACGAGAGGCAGGGCTTGCCGACAGCGAGGACTCTACGGCGGGAAGATTCGCTGCGGGCATTGGGTAAAGAGTAACGACGCTGGAGATGACGGACAGGGAGCAAGAGCCTGCCATAGGGCGCGCTCAAATCAACTTCGTCGTTTTGGGAAGCAGTGCCTGGACGATCAGGTCAGTTCAGCCGTTGGATTCATTCCTTTCGACCAGGATCTGCGTCTTCCTGTCGCCGGTCTCAGTAAACCTCCGGCAGCGACTCATCTTCCTTCTGCCTGGACCACGGGAACTGCCGCCAGGCGTCGCCTTCGGAAAGAAGCGACTCGAGCACCGTGGTCATCTGATGAAGCGCATCTTCGGCAGCATGGACGCTCTCTTCGAGCCCGATCCAGACGGCCGCAATCTGAAGCGCCCGCGCGAGCGAATCCCACGAGGAGTAGCGAAGAAGGAGTTCCCCGCCGATACGCTTTTTGAAGTGCCCGGCGTCCTCAGCGGAAATCATTTCGCCCGCAATCGCTTTTTCAATGAGGGCGGCGCCTTTGAGAAGGTCCCAGCAGCGAAGCGTCATCCAGTCGATTTCGCCTCTGAAGGCATCGGCAAAGACGCGCTTTCTCTTCAAAGCTTCCTGGAGCTCCTGGTTCTGCGTTTCCACTTCAAAGCCGCTCCAGCCCATGACGGCGCTGTTCTTCCAGAGAAGGGAAACCGAGCGGGCTTCGAGAATCCTGCGGTAGTCGGCGGCAACCCCCTGACCTTCGACGTCCATGAGGAACGCTTCATTCAGATCCTCGCCGCTCATGATGTCGAGTTCTGACGAAAGATCATGAAGAATCTCGCCCGTCGAGAGGTTCGAGTCGGGAATATCGCCCTTCGACCACCCGGAAAGCATGAGGGGGAGTCTCGCCGCCTCGCGCACGAAGGCTTCGAGCGGCAAATCCTCCCAGAGCACGGGCTCGGCACTGTTAGCCTCGGGCTCCGGGAACTTCGTCATCGCCGTCTTCAGATCACTAATGAGCGCCGCCATTACCGGGTTCGGCGACAGGATTTCGAGGGTTTCGTCGTCGTAAAGCATGGCGGGGGTCCTTGAGTGATGAGAAAAGTGAAATGGAAGTCGGGGCGTCAGTCATCAGACTAACGGCGGCGCTTCGTCTGCGCTCGCTCCGCGCCTTCGCGGGCGCGCTTCGAGGTGCCGGCAGCGTCTCTGAAGCCCGCGGCTCGCGCCTTCGGCTTCCGGGAGGGAACAGCCTTCTCTTCTCGCGAAGTCGGTTTGGGGGGGAATGGCTTCCCTTTTCTCCCGGCGCTTCCGGGTGAGATCGTCGATCGCCGTGATCGTCATCTCGCAGGGATTTTCCTTGCAGTGGAACTCGGCTTCAAAGCGCTCGCCCGCGGAATTGATGAGGATAAGCGGTTCCGGACGCAGAAGCGCGCGTTCCGTCGTCTGAAGAATTTCCGGGAAGGCTTTGAGCATCTTAGGGCAGAGCTTCAGGGCTGCCCTCACGCAGTGGCGGCAGGTCATGAGATCCGCCTTCTGAACGGGCTTGATCTCAAAGGCAGGTTCGAGCTCGCGGCTTCCGTGCGCGAGATAAAAGCGCCTTGCTGCCGAGTTGGCGATGTTGGCCTTGTAGGAAAGGAACTTCACCGGATAGGGAACGGCATCGTCCCAGGGGGCGCGCTCTGTGCGCACGCGTGAAGCTTCGCGCATGGCGAGAAGCTCCTCCACCGCGCTGCGCCTCAGGTGGTTCGCAAAGCTTGCGGGCACGAAGACGTCTAGATTTTCGGGAACGAAGATCTCTTTCGGCGCGAAAGGCGTGTCGCCGAGCTTCGCGAGATTGGCCCTGAGGGAGGCAATGTTTTTCTGCGGGTCCGAGGGTGCTGTGAGGTCGAGCGCCACGGAAGCGCTCGTGCAGTGGGTGCCGTTAGTCGCCATCAGGTCAAGCGAATCCTCGTGCGCGGAGAAGATGAGGTCGATCGGAATGCGCCGTTCGGCAGTCTTCCCTTCCATCGTCTTCATGAAGACGTGGTCGCGGTTGCGCTTCAGTTCCAGTCCGCGCTCGAGCCCTTCCAACTTCCTCGGGGACTGAAGGAGATAGAGCGCCCAGAGGTCCTTCTCCTTCAGAGGCTCCGCGCGGTTGACGGAGATTCCGCGGATTTCCTCGTCGTCGGCGAGGTAGGTGAGCCCGTCGCCGTTTGCAAAGGTGACGCCGGGGAGCGCCCGCACGACGAGGCGCTTCTCTTCAATGCGCTCAACCCGGCCGACGGGCTTCCCCGCATGCTTGGGGCTCTCGAGCTCAGCGAGCTCGTAGGGGGCGTCAAATTCGCGGCCGTGAATGAAGTAGTCGGTCTTTCCGCGGTTGAAGACCTTGTCGGGCGAAGGCGTAAAGGAATAGGTGCTTACGCCCTCGGAAGTGCGGGAGAGCTCTGGTCTGCGCCGGATGATGGCGTCGATTTTTTCGCGGTAGAAGGCCGTGACGTTCTTCACGTACGCCATGTCCTTCAAGCGCCCCTCGATCTTGAAGGAGGAGACGCCCGCGTCGATGAGCGCCTCGAGGTTCGCGCTCTGGTCGTTGTCCTTGAGTGAAAGAACGTGCTTCCGGCGGACAAGGACCTGGCCTTCCTTGGTTTCAACGTCGTAGGGAAGGCGGCAGAGCTGCGAGCATTCGCCGCGGTTGGCCGAGCGCCCCGTGAGCGCTTCGCTCATCCAGCACTGGCCTGAGTAGCTGACGCATAGCGCCCCATGGACGAAGAATTCAATGCGCGCGTGCGCGAGCTTCTCCCGCACGGCCCGGATCTGGTCGAGCGAGAGTTCGCGCGCGAGAACGAGCTGCGAGAAGCCCACGGCCTCGAGGAACGCCGCCTTTTCGGGCGTGCGGATGTCGCACTGCGTCGACGCATGGAGCTCCATGTCGGGGAGGTCCCCGGCGAGAAGCCCCATGTCCTGAACAATCAGAACGTCGGCCTGAGTCTTCTGAATCTCGAAGGCAAGCCGTCGGGCGGCCTCCACTTCGTCCTCTTTAAAGAGCGTATTCAAAGCGACGAAGACGCGGGCATTGAAGCGGTGCGCATAGTCGGCAAGCCGCGCGATGTCGTCGAGGGAGTTCCCCGCAGCCGCACGCGCGCCGAAGGCGGGGCCGCCGATATAAACGGCGTCCGCCCCATGGTCGATCGCGGCGATGCCGGTGTCGGCATCGCGTGCAGGAGCGAGGAGCTCGAGCGCTGTGCGCGGCGGCACGCTCGCCCAGGATCCGGCATGAAGCGTCATGGCTTATTTCTTCTTGCCGACAACGGCGCAGGTTTCAATGGCGAGGTACTTGGCGAGCTCCTGGTCGCCCGCACGGCGGGCAAAGTCGGCAGGCGACTCGCGCTTGTCGGTGCAGTAGTCGCGGTAGGCGCCGGCTCTGAGGAGCTCCATGACGGAGGCGCGCGAGGGCTTTCTCGCCGCCATGATGAGCGGCGTTACGCCGGACGACGTCTGCACGTTGGGCGAAGCTCCGAGCGCAAGAAGTTTCTCGATCATGTCCGTGCGGCCTCCCGTTGCGGCATAGTGAAGCGCCGTCCAGTTGGTTCCGCCCTTCGGGTCGGCTCCGGCTTTGAGGAGCTCGTCAAAGAGTTCGCTGTTTCCCTTGAAGACCGCCATCATGAGAGGCGTTTCGCCGAAGCGGTTGGCGTCGTTGAGGGCGAGCTTTCCTGACTTCAAAAGGGCTTCCGCCACCTGCGGGGTATCAGCCCGAAGGGCGTAAGTGAAGCCCGTATCGCCGTTTTCCATGCGGAAGTTGGGCGAGGCGCCCTTCTCGATCAGCTCTTCAACGACGCTCGCCTGTCCGGCGCGCACGGCCTGCCGGATCTCGGAGAGCTGGGCGGACGTGAGTGCGTTTTCCTCCTGAGGGGCGGCGGAAAGCGGGAAGGAGACGGCAGCGGCAAAAAGGGCAAGCGCGGCGCTCGCACCTAGAAAGAGGGGTCTGATGCGCATGGTGACGGAAGGATCCGTGAAATATTTTGATGGTTTGGAAGAATAACACCCGGCGGCAGGCGTTCCGTCGGGTGATCTCTCAAAAGAGTGCAAGCAGGCTTAACGATTTTCGCCGGGGCATCGGCGCCTTTGCCTGAGAAGCGCCTTCAGCCGCTCTCCGGATCAGAGCGCAATGGGAAGCCTGAAGAGCTTCACGGTGTTCCGTGCGGTGGCAAGCAGCGCTTCATCAAAGTCGAGCCCCTTGGCTGCGGCAATCGCACGCGCCACTTCCCGCGAATAGACGGGTTCGCAGCGCTTTCCCCGGAAGGGAACGGGCGCCATGTAGGGCGAGTCGGTTTCGATGAGAAGGCGATCGAGCGGAATTTTTCCCGCAATCTCGCGGAGCATCTCGTTCTTTTTGAAGGTGAGGTTACCCGTGAAGCTCACGTGCCCGCCTGCTGCGACCACGCCCTCGGCGGTCTCGAGCGTTCCGCAGAAGCAGTGCATCACGAACCCGAGGTCTCCCGCCTTTTCTTCCTTCAGGATTTCGAGCGCCGCGCTTTCGGCGTCCCGCGCGTGAATGATGAGGGGCTTCCCAGCCTTTCTTGCGGCAGCAATGTGGCGTCTGAAGCGGTCCCGCTGCCAGTCAAGGGGCTCCTTGCACCAGTAGAAGTCGAGTCCCGTCTCGCCGACCGCGACCATGCCGGGTTCGTTCGCCCGCTCTGCGATTTCGTCGACGTCGGCTTCCCTCAGTTCCGGGTATTCCGGATGGACGGCCCAGGCGCCGAAGAGGAGGCCCGGATGGGCGTCAAGAATCGCGCGCAGAGGCTTGATGTCGTCGTCTTCGCAGCCGATCGTGATGCCCGCGACCATGCCGGCATCCTTCATGCGTTCAATTGCGGCCTCTCGGTCTTCATCAAAGGCCTTGTCCGTCAGATGGCAGTGAGAGTCAATGTAGGGAGTGAGCATTTCAAGAGTCCTTAGACCACATCCTCGGCCGCGCCTTGAAGCGCTTCAGGGCGTTTCATCGAGGCGAGCCGGAGCACATAGCAGAGGCCGTAGAAGCCCGTGAGGAGGAGAAGGTGCAGAAGCGCCGGGAGAATGTCCTTCAGTTCCGCGCCGTCCTGCGCGGCGGCGGCCGAAGCGAAAATCCCGGGCGTCGTCGGAATCAGCTGCGAGACGGCAATGGCCGCCCAATGCAGGTTTTCGAGCGGCCAGACGGCGCCCGAAATAAAGAGCGCGGGGGCGGAGATAATCACCGTCACGGGCGCGGCCCAGGCGTTGGAGCCGAGGAGCGTCACGACGGCAAGCCCGAAGGCGGTGACGGCGGCCGAAAAGAATGCGCTCACGAGAATCACGGCCTCAGGGTTCCCGAAGGCGCCGTAGTCGCCGAACCGGAAGCCGAAGCCTTCGATGTAGAGCATCCAGCCGAAAGCAATCGACCAGAAGGCGAGGAAGACCCCGAGCCCCTCGCACCAGGGGCGCCGCATGACGTCCCGCATGAAGGGAAGGCGCGGCCGGCCCGCGAGCCACCCGCCCATCGCCATGCCGATGCCCATGAGGATGACGGCCTGGAGAATGACGGGCCCCACCATCGGCACGGTGTAGTTGCCGTAGCCCGAGATTTCGTTGAAGCGGTAGGTGACGAGAAGACCGGGAGCGGCGACGGCTGCAGCCTCGAGCGAGGCGACGGGCGTGCCCGGCGTCATCAGGGAGGCATTGTCAAGGAGCGCCTTTTTGTTGGAAATGATCCCGGCGGCGGCCGACTGAACGGCGCGCGCCTTTACCGGATAGGCGCCGCTTCCGAGGATGTGAATCGTCGTGTTTTCGCCTCTCGCAAGCGACTCCGAATAGTCCTCCGGAATCGTGACGAGAACGTCCGTTTTCTGACGACGGAAGAGGTCAAGGGCCTCGCTTTCCGAATGAAGAACAAAGCTGATTTTCGTCGTGGGCGAGGCGTCGAGCGCATTGATGAGGCGCCGCGAAGCCCCCGACCGGTCGAGGTCGAGAATCCCCGTCGGGATGTTCTCGATCTGCTGCGTGCCGTAGGGCCAGCCGTAGAAGACGAGATAAAAGGCCGCGGCCATGCCGAAAATGGCGATGGTGTCGCGCGAGAGAAAGCTTGCCTTTAGCGTCAGCGCGAAGGTTTTCCAGAAGCCCGCTGCCGGCGGATTACCCTGCGGCGGGACCTGAGCCTCCGCGGCTCTTAAGCCCGCAGCCATGGCTTCCGCCTTCTTCCACTGCCGGATGCGCAGGGGCAGAATCAGGAGCGCGGCGGCAAAGCAGATGATGGGAAAGAGCGCGAGCGTCATCTGCGTGCGGGCGACGGCGTCGAGCGGCGCATTCATCACCCAGATCTGGCTCTGTGCTTCGAGGTAGTGCGTGAGCGGGAGAAGTTCGCCGAAGGCGCGGGCCCCCGGCGTCATCGCGTCGAGCGGGAAGGAAAAGCCCGTAAAGGGAAAGGTCGGGGCAACCAGACAGATGGAGGCCGAGAGCGCAATTACCCAGGTGGGCGAAATGGCGACGACAAGGAGCGCGAGCCCCGCCATCGCGAGGATCAGAAGCCACCCGGCGGTGAACCAGAGAAAGAGCGGTCCTGCCGCACCCCAGCCCGCCCATCCGGCAAAGCCCGCCGTCCAGACGGAAATAGCAAGCAGCCAGAAGAGAAGCCAGGGCGCGAGCTTCCCGACAACGATCGCCGTTGCAGAGCCTCCGGACTCCTTGAGGAGCATTCTTAACCCCCCCTCGCGCCATTCGCGCGCGAGCATGGAGACGAAGGCTAAGAGGGCGCCGAGCGCCATGAGGCCGGGAACAAAGGTCGGAAGCAGGTAGGCGACGAAATTGAAGCTCGGGTTCCCGAGGAACCAGACATCGGGGAGCGTGGCCCTCAGGTGGCCGCCGTTCTCCGTGAAGGTGCCGCCAGCGGCGGCGGTGCGCTTCACGGCAAGCCTCGTCATCTGGAGGGTCGAGAGCGCCGTCTTGATGTCGACCTCAAGAATCGTGCCGATCGCGTAGTAGGTTTTGTTGAGCTCGAGCACGACCGGAGCGCCGGCGCCCCGGCGGTTCTCTTCCTCGAACCCCTTCGGGATGGTGATCGTGCCGTACGTTCTTCGCGCTCTCAGATCCTCGTCCGCAGCAAGGGACGATTCCCGCGTTTCGAGCCGGATGGAGGGAATGGCGTCGAGCGCCTGAATGGTCTCGCGCGAGAGCGCGGACCTGTCCATGTCCACAAGCCCCACGGGGAGCTTCGTCATGATGCCCGTCCCGAAGGCAATCGACATCAGAAGCGCCCAGAAGAGCGGCACGGCAAGCCCCGCGATCCATTCGACCGGATGCGAAAGAACCTGCCTCACTTCATGGCGCGAAATGGAGAGCGCACGCTGACACCAGACCCGCATGGATTGGACTCGCTTCCAGAATCTGCGTTAGCGCCCGGCGCGGTCGATGATGACCGTCATGCCGGGGCGAAGGCCGTCGGTCTTTTCGACGGGCCTTGCGCGCACTTCAAACGTGCGGATGTCGTAGCCCGAGGACTGGCGCGTCGCGCGCCAGACGGCGTAGTCGCCCCGCGGGTTGATCCAGTAGACGCGGAAGGAAACGTCCTTGCCGAGGGCGGGAACTTTGGCCGTAAAGGTCTTGCCGACTTCCATCCCGGGGAGTTCGTCCTCGCGCACGTTGAAGGTTGCCCAGCTGTCCTCGAGGTTCGTGACGAGAACGACCGGGAAGCCGGCCGGGGCGATTTCGCCTTCGTGAAGCACGACGCGGGTGACTTCGCCTGAAGCAGGAGAGCGGACGTCGGCCTCGCCGGCAAGGGACGACGCTTCCTCAACGCCGCCCGCAGCCTGACGGGCGAGCGCCTCGGCGGCAGCCTTTTCCTGCCGGCGGGCGCCGTCCTCGAGCGCAGACACCTTGGCTTCGGCAGCGGCGACGAGCTTCTCTGCGCTTTCTCTTTGTGCCAGCACTTCGTCGCGGCGCTGCGCGCTGATGAGGCCTTCCTTCTGAAGCGCGTCGACGCGCTTCCAGGAACTCTGCGCGAGCGCGAGTCCTGCACGCGCGCGGGCGAGGTCGGCTCTGGCCGCATCAAGCTCCTGCGTCCGGGGACCTTCATCGGCAAGCGACGCCTTGGCTTCAGCCGCCGCCTGAAGGGCCTTCGCCTGCGAGACCTTTGCATTGATTTCAGGCAGCGCCAGACGCGCCACTGCGTCGCCCGCCTTCACCCGGTCGCCCTCGCGGACGTGAATCGCGGCAATGCGGCCGGGCACCTTCGAGGAAACGGAGACGGTCGTCGCGTCCATCATGCCCTGAAGCGGCACGGGCACGGGCGTCATCGCCTGCCAGATGCCCCAGCCGATGAAGGCGGCGGCGCCGAGAAGAACCAGGGCGCCGAAGACTGCGGGAAGAATGGAGGGTTTCTGAGCCTGACGGCCCGAAGCTGCGCTCTGCATGACGGTTGAAGGAGAAAAGAAGAAAAAGAGAGAAAAAAGGATTTCGGAGGCTTCTGACGGCGGCAGAAGCGTTATTCGACGCGCTTCAGGTCCGGCCGGGAGAGCGTCGCGACGAAGTCCGGCATGACGCCCGCGGCGCCGTGAAGCATGGCCCAGGAGACGACGAATTTGTAGGCGGCGGCGCGCTCGGCAATCTGCGCGCCCGTCATCTGCGTGCGGGCCTCGCGGACGTCGAGCGCCGTCGAGAGCCCCTCGGCAAAGCTCGCTTCCCTGAGCCGCAGGTTTTCCTTCGCAAGCGCTACGGTCGACGCCGTGAGGAGGTATTCCTCGCGCGCCTGCGTGGTGCGCAGGAATGCGGTTTCAACGGCGCTCGCGAGCGCATTGTCGGCTTCGGCCTTCGCCGCACGCGCCTTTTCTTCCTGCGCGTGCGAGGCGGCAAGCGACGAGAAGCGGTCGCGGTTGTCCCAGAGCGTGAATTTGATGCCGAGCCCCACCATCCAGTCGGGTTCAACCGGCGTGAGGTAGTGCTTCACGAGGTTCTTCATGCCGAAGGCGAAGACCTGCGGATGAAAGGCGCTTTCAGCGGCCCGCACGCCTTCTCCGGCCTGACTCACCTGCGCGTCGATCCTCGAGAGCACGGGGGAATTGATCCTCGCGCGCGACTGCCATTCGGAGAGCGTCCCGAGGTCGCCCGTGAGAATGAAGAGCGGCGTTGCAAGGGCGGGGAGCTCCTTTTCGCGAAGCGCGCTCATGAGTTCGGCTTCCGCCACGCGGGCGCTTGTGCCTGCAGACACGAGCTCGCGCCGGGCCGCATCGCGCGACACCTCGACCGACATGCGCTCGATCCGGGAAATGAGGCCCTTCTTTTCAAAGCGCATGGCGCGGTGGACCTGCTCTTCCTCGTCCTTAAGGCGCTCGCGGCGGAGCTCCTCCACCGAGCGCGCGAGCTGCACGCCCCAGTAGCGCATCGCGAGGTCGGCGTCCTTTTCCTCAAGCCGGGCGCTCTGCGCGGCCGAAGCCTCCCGGACCTTGTGCTCGAGAAGGTTCTGCTGCGCCGTGATGGCGCCGCCCGTATAGAGGGGCCATGTGGCAGAAATCATCGCGCGCGGACCCGAAAGGTCGAGCTCGTCCGTAAAGCGCATGGAGCTCGGTATGGGGTATTTGCCGCCCGTCAGCACGTTTCCGAGCTGCTGCACGCTCGCCGGAATGTCGAGATTGAGGTCAAGGTCCTTCCTTCCTTCGACCTGCATCGCCGTAATGTCCACCTTGGGGCCCGAGAGCGATTTGGCGCTTTCGGACGCATGGCGCGCGCGTTCGACTTCCGCAGCGTCTGCGCGGAAGATGTCGGCGCGCTCATGAAAGCGCGCGCGGGCGGCTTCGAAGGTAAGGGAGTCGGCCGCCGACGCAGTGCCGGCACTCAGAAGTGCGCTGACGGCAAGTACGAGCGGAAGCGTGCGGAAAGGTACGGACATGGGATGGAAGGAAAAAGAGTCTCGGGCTTCGCGAGCCGTTGTTCGGAAAGGCAGGGATTTTAACGCGACTATGCGGGTTATCCCATGTTCGCGGGAAGACTTTCAGCGGAGAGGCGCAAAGCGCACTTCAATCGCTTCGCAGCGCCGGACAAAAAGGAAGGCGCGGAAGCCTGGAGCTCCTGCGCCTTTTGAAGGAGAGAAAGGGAGGCGTTCGTTTCTGAAGCGCCTCCGGGCAAAGTGGTTAAAGGAAAATCAGGCCTTGAGGGCTTTCACGGCTTCCTTCGCGGAGAGCCGGCCCCAGATCACGGCAGCGGTGAGCTGCGAGCCCACGATGTAGTCGTAGTAGAAGAGCCCGCCGATCGCATTGCCGCAGGCGAAGAGCCCCGGAACCGGCTGATTTTCGCCGTTCAGAACCTCGCCGTTTTTGCCGATCTTCGGGCCGCCGAAGGTGGCCGTCATGCCGCCCTGGAAGGCAAACGCCATGAAGGGGCCCTTCTCGATGAGCCGGGGCTGTTCGAGCGTGTTGGGGGGCGTCAGCTGATCAGCCTTCCCGGCCTTCACGGCCGCGTTGTAGTCGGCGATCGTCTTCTCGAGCGTCTTTTCATTGACGCCCATCGAGCGCGCGAGTTCGGCGATGGTATTGCCCCTCGCAATCGGGGCCTTCGCCTTCTCGTAGCGGGCAATGCGGGTCGCGACCGTGTCGATGTCCTTCACCTGGCTGTCAATGATGATGAAAGCCCAGTTGTCCTTCGTGAGAAGCGGCAGCTCCTTCGCGACGGCGACGTAGGTCTTCTCTTCGTCAATGATGCGCTGGGCGCTCTTGTTGACGATGACGCCGTAGTTCACCATCGTCGAGGGATTCGCCTGATTGACGCCGATCGGGCCGCCGTGGAACTGGTCCATGTTGACGAGGTTCGGGAAGAAGGGCTTCGTGAGCGTGATGTTTTCGCCCATCATGAAGGCCGACCCGCGGAGCGGCATCCAGGCAACGCCGCCGCCCATGTACTTGCAGATCATTTCCTTGTTGGCGTGGAAGCCCCCGGTCGCGACCACGACGCCGCACTTCGAATCAATGTCGAGGGCGCCTTCGCTCTTTGAAACAGCAATGGCGCCCGTGCAGCGGAGCGTCGCGGACTTCTTGAGCTCGATCACCTTCGTGTTCGTCATGAAGGTGATGTTCGGGTGCTTCTTCACTTCCGCGAGCATCTGGGAAGTGAGCTGCGCGCCGCTCGGCTTCTGCGGACCGTCGACCACGTGGCCGCGAACGGTGGCGGGCCACACTTCCTTTACCATCTTCTTCCACTTGATGCCGCAGCGCTTTGAGAGCCATTCGATGCAGTCGGCGCTCTTTTCGCAGTAGATGCGCGTGAGCGCAGGATCGCCGCGGCCCTGCGAGACCGTCATCATGTCCTTGTAGAACTCGTCGATCGTGTCGGTGAGGCCGTTTTCCTTCTGCACGAAGGTGTTCGTGGCATTGAAGTGGCCGCCCGCATAGATGGTATTGCCGAAAGGCATGTTCATCTTTTCAAGGAGCGCCACTTTGGCGCCGAGGTCGGCCGCTTCGAGCGCGGCGGTCATGCCTGCGCATCCGGCGCCGATGACGACGAGATCAAACTGAAGCTTCTTGTATTCGTTCGATTCGGGAGCGGCTTCCTTCGCGGAAAGCGTGCCGGCGGCGGTGGCGGCAACAGCGCCGAAGATGCCGGTGTGGATGGCGGAGCGGCGGTTGAGATCAGGCATGTTTTCTCCTTTTGGTGGTTTTCAGAAATAGAAGTTCTCTGAAATATTTAGAAAAATTTTAGGAGAAAAGCGCCGATAGGTATGCTTGAGCGATCTCAAGAAGTTGAGAATTATTCTCAACAAATAACCTCAAACCGAATTGAAGATCGGTCTGAGGTCTTTCGGGAGTGTTGTCATCAGTCTTGAGGCTCCAGGGGCCTCTCCCCAATCGCCTGAATGCAATGGATTAAAGCTCGACCAAAGCCCGATTAAAGCGGCACGTCCTTAAGCCATGCAGAAGGACCCATGTCCTGCACTTCGCTGATGCTTTTTCCTTTTTCCCATTTGGAGGCACCGCGCGCCTTTCCGGTGATTTTCTCAATCTCAACCTTCCAGACCATGGCGAGCGGACCGCGAACCTTGAACTGAACGTCGTTTCTGACCTTGCTGTTCCCCGGCGCATGGCGCCTGAGAATTGCTTCAAAAGCCTCGCGCCACTCCTTTTCATCCGTGACCGGATGGGCCTTCCCTGTGACGACCGCAGAGGCAAAGTCGACCGAATACCATTGCGGCAGGGTCGTGGCCTTGCCGATGAAGCAGAGCGAGACGTTGGGGTTCATGAGCATGTTGTCGGCCTTGCGGCCTCCGGGCAGACCGGTCGAGTGAAAGTAGAGCGCGTCGCCGACCATGACCGGGGAAACAGGGACGGCGTAGGGAAAGCCTTCCGCATCGCAGGTTGCGAGGACGGCGTGCTCGGTGAAATCGATGACTTCCCGCGCCTGATCGAGCGTAAGTTCGCGGGCCTTGCGCCGCATCGGGCGGTTGACGGTTGATTCGTTGGGCACGGCAGCATCTCCTTCTCTGATCCATGCATTTCGTATGGGGTCGCCTGCGCTTGTGAGCGCAGCGGGAACGATCATACGTCGGGAAACCATGTCGGGCTTCTTGGTACTTGATCCAGTGAGCCTACGATCGGCCGCGATTGGAGGCGCGGTGAATCTGCGGATGGTTGAGAGCCCGGATTTCCAGAAAAATACGGAAAAACCAATAAAAAAGACCTCAAGCCGCATTGTCGTGCGATCTGAGGTCTTTCGGGAGTGCTGCCGCCTTTCAGGCCCGGGAGTTTTCCCCGGGAGCCTGAAGGAGCATTCCGTGATTACTTGCTGTGCGGAACCTGAAGCGAGAACTGATGGCACTGGTTGCACATGAGTTCGGACTTCTGGTGGCCCTTGTGGCAGTCCGTGCAGTTGACGTCGCCCAGGTGCGAGTAGTGCGGATTGGGTTCGTCCTTGGCGGTCTGCTTAGCGAGCGCCTCATAGCTGTGGCACTGCTTGCAGACGTCCTTCTTCACCTTCGCGCCTTCAGTCGGCGCGGTCTTGTGGCAGGTCTCGCACTTCTGGCCGTGGGCAAGATGGAAGTCAGCCGTGTAGTCGGAAGCAAGCGCCGACGAGGAAAAAGCGGTGCCGAAGCAAAGCGCGGCGGCAAGAGCGATAAAGGTATTCTTGGTCATTTTGAATTTCTCCCCGTGATTCAGATCTTCGCCTTCTTGGCGCGGGCAGCCATTTCGCGGGCTGCAATGCGGCCGAAGACCGTAGCGGCTCCGAGCTGCGCGCCGCCCGCATAGTTGAAGTAGAAGATGCCGCCCGCGGCATTGCCCGCGGCGTAGAGGCCGGGGATGCTGCCGCCGTCAAGGCTCTGAATCTCAGCCTTGGTGTTGATGAGCGGGCCGCCGAAGGTGGCCGTCATGCCGCCCTGGAAGGGAACGGCGTAGAACGGGGCCTTCGCAACGGGGTGCGGGTTCTTGTAGGTGCAGGGAGGCGTCATTTCGTCGAGCTTGCCGGCGGCGAGCGCGTCGTTGTAGGCCTTCACTTCCTTGAGAACGTTCTTCTCGGGGAGGTTCACCTGCTTGCAGAGGGCTTCCAACGTATCGGCCTTGCCGTAGGGGCTGTTGAGGCGGTCGAACTTGGCGATCACCTTCTCAAGCACCGGGCAGGTGCTGTCGACGATCACCCAGGCCTGGTTGTCGAGCGTCTGGAGCGCCGTCGTGCGGGCCTTCACCACGTAGGTGTTGTTCTCGTCCATGAAGCGCTTGCCGGAGGTGTTGACCTGAACGCCGTAGCCGGAATTGAGAACGTCGGCGGGGTTCACGTGCGTGACGCCGATGATCGGGCCGCAGTGGAACTGATCCATGTTCACGAACTTCGCATAGAGCGGAAGCGTGAGGGAAACGTTTTCGCCGGTGGTCGACTTCGAGCCGCGCAGCACCATGCGGGTGGCCCAGCCGCCGATGTAGCGGTCGACCATTTCAGGGTTGGCGGAGAAGCCGCCCGTTGTGAGGCAGACGCCGCCCTTGGCGAGCCATTCCTTCTGGCCTTCGTCCGAGAGGGTCTTCACGCCCGTCACGCGGAAGTGGTCGTCGTGAAGGAGCTCGATCACCTTGTGCTCGTAGCGGATTTCGATGCCGCGCTTCTTCGCGGCGGCAAGGAGGTACTGCACGAGGCGGGCGCCGCCCGTGATGCCGTCGCCCAGGACGCGGCAGGTGCGGCCGAGACGCGGATAGGGCATCGGACGGATCTTGCCGAACTTGACGCCGATATCCTTTTCAAGCCAGTCGATGCCTTCGGAAATGTTGTCCGTATAGGTGCGGTTGAGCGACTTGTCGCCCATCTGCTTGGAGATGTCCATCATCATGGCGTAGAAGGCGTCGGCCGTATCCTCGATGCCCTGTTCCTTCTGGTGCCGGGTGCCCCAGCCGCAGATGGAGCCGAGGGCGAAGATGGCGTTGCCGTCCGGACGGTCGCGCTTTTCAAAAAGCACCACCTTGGCGCCGAGATCGTGCGCCGTAATGGCGGCGATCAGGCCGGCAGGACCGGCGCCCACAATGATGGCATCATAGACCGGGGCCTTCGCCTTGCCTGCGGTCTTGGCTTCGGCAGCGCCGGCAATGCCGGCGGCACCGGCAGCGGCTGCGCCGAAAATGGAAGTCTTCAAGAGGCCGCGGCGGGTCATATCCGTGCTCGACATCATGCTTCTCCTGTTTTTTTGTTGTATATGAATGCTGAAAGGACTTCAGACAGTCCCTTTGGAGTCAGCCGGAAGTGTAGGTGCGCCCCACCGATAAGTATGGTTGCTTCAGGACAAGAAAAAGGACTTTTCTGAAGCGAGCCTTAAAGCTTCTCCAGGGTTTCCCGACAGGCGTTCTGTAGACTCCATGACATTGATCCTCCGGCATTTTTCCAATGAATAAGGCCATTCCTTCTCTCTTTTTGGCAGGCTTTCTCCTCCTCTCTCTCCCCGGTATTTCCCATGCTGAGGGAGGCGCCGCTCCTGAGGCTCCGGCGCAAAAGCAGATCCGCGTGGGCGTCGGCGCCTTTGCTCTCCCCGAGCAGCGGGATGAATTTGATGCGGCAACCCTCACGACGCTCTTTGATACCTTCGGGATTGAGAACGTGACGGTGACGGACTACACGGTTGCCGATCTCGAGAAGGCCGTGAAGGCGGGAGAGGTTGACGTCTTCGTGAGCAGCTCCGGGGCGGCAAGGCGCTTTGCGCCCATGGGCGCGAGGCCCCTCGCGACATCCGTGGCGCCGGGCCTGAGGGATCCCAACCACAATGAAGGAACGGCGATCATTCTCCGCAAGGGAGACTCAAGAACGCTCGCCGAACTCGAGGGCGCAAGGCTTTCGGCCAACATGGCCTGGGGCTTTTCGGGCTATCAGATCGCGATGGGGGAGGTTGCGGCGCTCGGTCGGAATCCCGACAAGTTTTTCGGGCGCACGCAGTTCTTCAACCGCAGCGACTCGATGGAGTCGGTTGCCCGGTCGGTTGCCTCGGGGACGACGGACGTCGGGTTTCTGAGGCTCTGCGCCTTTGAGGAACTGAGCCGCAAATATCCGGATGTGACGGGAAAGCTCCGCGTCCTTGCGCCCCCGAAGGGCGTCGACACGAGCGCGGTCTCCTGCGTTGCGAGCACGAGGCTCTATCCGGCCCACAGCCTGTCCGTCATGCCTACCGTGACGCCCGAACTTTCGCGAAAGCTCCTCGTTGCGCTCCTCACCATGCCCGCGACGGAAAGCGGCCGCGAATGGTCGGTCGCGACGGACTTTCATGCGGTCGACAAGCTCCTCGAGGACCTGAGGATCGGTCCCTATGCGTATCTCAGGGACTGGACGATGAGCCGCTTCGTCAATGCCTTCTGGCCTTATCTCCTCATTCTCCTTCTCGCGGTTGCGGGGCTCGCCTATCACGGCTGGCGGCTCAGGGTCCTCGTGGCAAGAAGAGAGCGCGAGCTCGAGGAAGTGCACGTCCGCGAAGTCGAGCAGAGCCAGAGGATTGCAATGCTGCAGCGCGCAGGCGCTGTGGGGCAGCTCTCAAGCCTCATCGCGCACGAGGTGCATCAGCCGCTCTCTGCCATCCGCCTCTTTGCCGAGGGGCTCGAGCGGAGGGCCAGGGCCGGAACCGCCACGAACGAGAGCGTTCTCAAAATCGCCGGGAGGATCGCCGGACAGGCCGAGCGCGCGGGGGCGATCGTCGACCGCGTGCGGGATTATGCCCACCAGCGCGAGCCCGTTTTCCAGCGGATCCGGGTAGCGGATCTCGTCCAGCACATTCGGGAGACGTATCCGAAGCTCGAGGCAAAAACCGAGGTGATCATTTCCCGGGAGGCGCGGCATTCGGAAGTGCGCGGTAGCGTCCTTGAGCTCGAGCTTGCCGTCGTGAATCTCATCCGCAATGCCGTGGAAGCAGTTCGCGGCGTCGAGAGCCCCCGGGTCGTCCTCGAAGTAAGCTGCGTCGGGAATAAGGTGCGCTTTGAGGTTTCCGACAACGGCCCGAAGCTCTCCGAAGAGAAAATCCGCGCGCTCGCATCTCCCATTTCGAGCGAGAAGCCCGAAGGCCTCGGCCTCGGTCTCTCAATCGTGAAGCACCTCGTGGAACGCCACCTGGGAGAGCTCGTCTTCCGCTCCGGCGGGGGAGCCGCAGGGGACGGGCTCGCAGCGGATATCATCCTGCCGACGGCCTCCCCGGATGCCGGGAATGAGAAGGAAACGACGAAAGAAGAGATGGAAAAGGAGAACCGCGCATGACGAAGTCTGAAGAACCGCTCATCCGCATCGTCGACGACGACGAAGCGCTCTGCGAGGCCATTTCCTTCGTGCTTGAGGGCGAAGGCTACGAGACCGCCGTTTATCAGAGTGCGGAAAGCTATCTCGAAAGGATGATCCATCGAGGTATGGGGTGCTCCTTCTTGACGTCAAAATGGGCGGCATGAGCGGTCCGGAGCTTCAGGAAGCGCTCATCCGGGCCGGGCAGAAGATTCCCATCATTTTTCTTTCCGCGCACGGCTCGATCGACCTTGCGGTCGACCTGATGCAGAAGGGCGCAGTGAGCTTCATCCCGAAGCCCGTGGGGTCCGAGAAGCTTCTCGCGACGATCGAGCATGCGCTCAAGGATGCTCCGGTCTTCGGCGCTTCGCACGCAGAAGCAAAAATTGCAACAGATCCTTTAAGCGATCGGGAGGAGCAGGTGGTGCGTTTGGTCTGCGAAGGCCTTACCAACAGGCAGATTGCCGAACGGCTCGGCGTCTCGAAGCGCACAATTGAATTCTTCCGCGCCAATGCAATGCGCAAGCTCGGAGCTCATAATGCGAAGGAGCTGCAGCATCGATTCCAGCTCAAGTACTGAGGACGAAGCTGCTGCATTCCATTTTCAGGATAAGACCATGCATCACGAAGATATTTACACCGAGACCCCCGCAAGCCCGGATACGCTTGCCAACCTCGGCCCCCTCGCGCCTCTTGCCGGCACCTGGTACGGTGCTGACGGCGTCGATACGCATCCGGTCGCCGAAGGCACGGAATCCGAACCCTTCGTTGAAACGCAGACCTATGAGCTGCTCGACCCCCAGAACAGCGGCCCGCAGCTTCTTTACGGCCTTCGCTACCACGTGGCGATCACGAAGCCCGGCGAACTCAACGCCTTCCACGACCAGGTGGGCTATCTTCTCTGGGAGCCCGAGACCGAAACCGTCTTCATGACGCTCGCCATTCCGCGCGCTCAGGTCGCGATGGCGGTCGGGAAGGCAAAGCCCGGCGACAAGCAGATTCATCTGCGCGCCGAACGCGGTTCGACCATGAACGGCATTGCTTCGAACCCGTTCCTTGAGAAGAACTTCCGCACCGAGTCCTGGGACATCACGTTCACCTTCAATGAGGACGGCTCCATCTCCTACGAGGAAGACACGGTCCTCGTGATTCCGGGCGTCGAAAAGGAATTCCATCACACGGACAAAAACACGCTCCGCATGATTGCCGCTGCCCGCCCGAACCCCGCCATGGTTCAAGAAGGCCTCATGAACCGCAATCCGAAGTAATCGCGCGGCTCTGAGTTCATTTGAATGAATGGAAGGACGGATGGCCCGGGAAATTCCCCGGGCCATCCGTCCTTTTTTTTTGCGGCGCCTGGGAAGTGCTATGACGCGGCTCCAGGAACGACCTCCCACCGGTCAAACCGCCTTTCCCTGCCGTTGAAGACCATGGCAACGGCAATGAGCTCTCTGCCGTGAGGCGCTTCGCCGTACCTGCGATCACGGATCTGCATGACGGCGCTCCGGAGGAGCTTTTCGGCATTGGTGCCGTCTGCGCTGAACTTGAGTTCGAATACCCAGCGGCGATGAGGCGTTTCCACCTCTAGATCGCTTCTTCCGAGTGCGGAATGCTTTTCCACATCCGGCACCATTGCGCCGCCCATCAGAAGTACCTGGAGGTGGCTCCTGCAGGAGGCTTCATTGACAACCGGATAGCGTGAATAGTCGATGGCGTTGAAGACCTGGTTGAAGTGCGCAATGACCGTTTCCGGGCATTCCCGGTCGAGCATCTTCGCGAGCCGGGAGACGCCGGCATCGAGTCGGTTGATGTCGCGGAGCATTTCGTCCGCATAAAGCCGCGCCATGGAAAGCTCGACTTCCTTATTCGGATATCCCACCTCGACTTCCGCGACGTTGAGCTGCTCCCTGATCGTGAGGTAGCCCGCCTGAAACAGAAGCGCCTCGACCGAAAGCTTGTCGTACTGGCGGACGGCGCCCAATTCGTCGAGCGTCATGGCGACGGGAACGTCGAAGGACTCCGGCCGCACCAGCTGATGCTTTTCGAGGTATTTGAGTAGGAGCGAGGGCTGCCCGCCGCTTTCGTACCAGTAGTTCTTAAAGCCCTGCTGCGGATACTTGAAGAAGTTGAGGACCGACCACGGGCAGAACACATGGGATTGAGCGGAAGGCTCAAACGAGAAGCCGTCGTAGTTATCCCGAAGGTTTTGAAGCACGTGTTTTTCAGTGGTGCCGAGTTTTTCCGCGGCATTCCGAAGGTACGCGGCAAATCCCGATTTGATTTCCTCTTCGGTATAGCCGATAAGCGTTGCATAGGCCGGATTTAAAGTAATGTCGTCGAAGTTGTTTAGTTCGGAGAAGATGCTGGTTTGACTGTATTTTGTGATGCCGGTCATGAAGAAGAACCGGAGGCAGCCTTCATACCTCTTGACAACTGCGTAAAAGCGGCTCAGGACTGTCCTGATCTCATTAAACAGACGGGAATTCTCGAGATGCGCGGTGAGCGGCGCATCATATTCGTCGATCAGCAGAACAAAGCTGTTGGTTTCCAAAGTGGAGAGCCAGAGCTTGAACTGGTCGAGAAAGAGGCTCACGGTGTCTGCCGGGTCGTACCGGAAGCCGATTGCGGCAAAGGCGGTCGCAATCATGCTGCGAAGCGACTTTTGGAACTCTTCCGCGGATGGGAGATCCTTCAAGTCGGAGAAGTCCAGTCTGACGACCGGATAAGTTTTGTCCTTCCAGAGCTTTTCAATCTTAAGGCCCGAAAAATCCCGAAGGCCGTTTTTAAAAAGCGATTCAAAGGTTGAAACGAGAAGCGATTTGCCGAAGCGCCGCGGCCGAGAAATGAAAATCTTGCTGCGGACGGAAGCAAGCTCGTAGATTAGAGCGGTCTTGTCGATATAGATCTCATTGGAGTTTCTCAGCGCAGCAAAATCAGATGTTCCGAGAGGGAGCGTTTTTTCCGTTGGAGCAGTCATTTAAACCCTCTGGAGATATCTATTAAAGGCAGCATCCATGTGTGTTTCCCAAAAGACCCGGGGGATTTCTGGACGATGCTCAAGTCTAAGGTATCCGCAGTGCGTCGGCTGCTGAGGCGTCTGCGCTTGCATCCGACCAGAAGGATGCGCTCCTGTGCTTCAGAGCGGCTGAGGCCTTAGGAACCTTTGTTAGACTGCCTCGCAAAGGAGGCAAGATGAAAACGGTATCCCTGGGCATTGAGGATTTTGGCCGGATGCGCGCGTCGAACTATTTTTATATCGACAAGACGGCCTTCATCCGCGAATGGTGGGAGAACGGGGCGCTCGTGACCTTGCTCACGCGTCCGCGTCGATTCGGCAAATCGCTCATGATCGATACAGTGGAGCGCTTCTTTACGGTGGCGGAAACCAATCAGGAAGCTCTTTTCGGGGATCTTGAGGTCTGGTCGAGCGAGAAGATGCGCAGAGTCGCCGGAAAGATTCCGGTCATCCGTCTTTCTTTTTCCGGCGTCAAGGCGCCGACCTTTGAGGAAGCGCGCGATCTGATCGTGCTGGCGCTTAGGGAACTGTTTGGAAAATTTCCCTTTCTGACTACGGCTCCGGAGCTTGATGACGAGGAGCGCGCCTACTTCGCGGCATTCGGGCTCTCTTCAAATCCTGCACTCATTAAATATAGGAAGGTCTGAGCAAGTGCCAATTTTTATGACTGCAACCGGAAAATCCGGACCCAACACATAAATTCGGTTGTTTACAGTCTAAAAATTGGCAGTTT
>NZ_WEHX01000247.1 GCF_009183815.1 Sutterella seckii
AGCCAAAGGTACCGTGATTTCTTAAGCACGCCTTCGGTCTTGGATTCCCTGCGGCGCACTTGATCCAAGGCATCATTGCAGTTCTTGACTACGTGGAACTTGTCGATGATTACTTCCGCATTCGGCAGGGATATCTTGATGCCTCTGTCGAAGGCAAGCGACATGTCGCTCGTAACTGCCGTAACGGCCTCAGAGAGGCCGCCGTGAGCGGCGAAGTCCAGGGCGAACTTATCCACGGTTGAAGAGTCTTTGCCGTCCTGGACGTTGATGACGCTGCCCGTTTCAAGGTCGGCAAATACGGTGACGTAATCCGTTCCTTTCTTGCTGGTCTCGTCAATGCCAATCGCGGTTACGCCGCTCAGGTCGACTTCAGCTCTGGCAGCCTCTACGTAGTGCTGAATGATCCGCCACAGGCGATTGTCGGTGACTTCGCATTGCTTCGCGCAGCTTGCCACTGGTGCGGATTGAGACATCATCAGC
>NZ_WEHX01000248.1 GCF_009183815.1 Sutterella seckii
TTCAAAGAAATCGGAATACCAGCTGTCGCTCCGAAGCGAATCGGAAAAGAGCAGCTGCTGAGCCATCTCGTCCTTCATCAGATCTGTTGAATCAGCTCTATGCCGAATGCTGAACATGGCGTAATCCAGGACTGCATTGGCATTGAGCGGACCAAAGTCTTTCTGAAGCATTGGGTAGAGCCCGGTCTTCCAGCCGGCGCTGAGAATCAAACCATATAGCCCGACATGAAGCTCATGAGGCTGAAGCCGGGATTCCCCGTAGTACTGCGCCCAGAGCTTGGGATAGAGAAACTTGAAGTTCTCATTGGGGTGCATGGTGACTTTGGAAGTCGCCCACCCGATAGTGATGTGCTGGCGCTTGTTGCGCTCGTCACGATGGATGGTGAAAACACGACCGTCGGAGGCATTCACATATGCAAAGTCAGGGATCGGGATTTCCTGTTGATTTCTAAAAACTCTACCCATAAATCACCGGAAAT
>NZ_WEHX01000249.1 GCF_009183815.1 Sutterella seckii
CCAATTTCCCGTACGGGGCTGTCACCCTCTGTAGCCGGCCTTTCCAGACCGTTCCGGTATCGAATCCGCTAACGCTTGCAGGCTCTTCCAATTTCGCTCGCCGCTACTTTCAGAATCTCGGTTGATTTCTGTTCCTGCAGTTACTTAGATGTTTCAGTTCACTGCGTTCGCCTCAATGAGCTATGTATTCACTCATTGATACTTCCCGAAGGAAGTGAGTTTCCTCATTCGGACATCCGTGGATCAAAGCTTGCTTGCCAGCTCCCCACGGCTTTTCCCAGGCTGCCGGGTCCTTCATCGCCTGTGATCGCCAAGGCATCCACCACATACACTTAGTCGCTTGATCCTATAACTCTGAAGCCTTTTGCCTTCAAAGTCACAAGACGACCTGTAACGCGCTGCTTCTCTGAATCATGTCGGTTCTCGATGAACTTCAATGAATCGATGTTTTGAATGCAATCACAACCCCTGAAGCTG
>NZ_WEHX01000250.1 GCF_009183815.1 Sutterella seckii
AACGTAGCCGAAGATGTGCTCAATACGGCATCTCGTTTTTGATTTTTCTCGGTTTTCCTTCTGTTCCTCTTCCGTCAGCGGATGATTGACCCGCCCCTTCACGCAGAACACAGGCTCAACGCCGAAGCTGCGCGTCAGCTCCTTCTGCGGTTCGCCGCAGTATGCCGAGTCAGCGTAGAGCTTGCGCCCGGCATCTTCTTCGGAAAGGACATCTCCGATGGCCTGCGAATCATGGACTTTGGCGGTCGTCGTGGAAACATAGAGGATGAACTTGTGCACCGAATCCGCGAGTACGTGCATCTTGTAGCCGTAGAAGGTTTTGTCGTTCTTCTTCGTCCACGAGGCGTCAACGTCCTTATGCCGGCGCTTGTGCTTGTTTTCCTCGCCCGGCCAGATTTGCTCAGCGCTTTGACCTTCCTTGATTTTTTGGTTTTCTTCCCGTGAATTGCGCTGTTTGGGTG
>NZ_WEHX01000251.1 GCF_009183815.1 Sutterella seckii
TTCGCAAATTCAATTATAACACAAAACACCCATTTTTCATGCCTGTAAACTCTGAAATTTTCAGAATTTACAGGCATTTATTTTATGGAAGTCCCCTAATATTAGCAAAGACACTGGATGAAAAATACACATATGGAGACGCGCTCATTACTCGACCGTTTATGGACACGCAAAATAAAAAATACAGCTCCGATATATTTAATCTTTTCAAACAAATATGGAATAACAGAGATATTGTCATCATAGAGGGCGATAAAACACTTTTTGGCGTAAACAATGAATTACTAAATAATGCATCTACGATTAAAAGAATAATCGCACCTGCCTTGAACGCTTATGACTATAAAAATGAAATAATACAAGGGGACTTCCATAAAATAAATGCCTGTAAATTCTGAAAATTTCAGAGTTTACAGGCATGAAAAATGGGTGTTTTGTGTTATAATTGAATTTGCGAA
>NZ_WEHX01000252.1 GCF_009183815.1 Sutterella seckii
GGAAGACGAAACCGCTGTCCAGCAGGACACCAATTGGATCCGAGGCTACGCGCCGCGCGGAAAGACGCCGACGATCCTTCATGATCGCCGCGCCTGCTACGGCGCTCCCGTCATGATCTCGGCCGTGAACAATCAGGGGCTGTCGGCTTTTGCTTTTCAGCGAAGCGCCGTGCGCCGGTATTCATTCATACGCTTCCTGCATCGTCTCATCAAGGACTACGGCGGAAAGGGCAGAAAGCTCTTCGTCATCTGCGACAACTGCAGGATTCACCACGCAAAGCTGGTCGCCGCCTGGTGCGAAGCTCATAAGGAAGAAATCGAACTCTTTTTCCTTCCCTCGTATTCGCCGGAACTGAACCCCGATGAGTTTCTGAATCGTCAGCTCAAAACGAGTCTGCGGGTGAAGGGGCCGAAGAATCACGAAGAAACGCTCGAGCACGCAAAGGAGATC
>NZ_WEHX01000253.1 GCF_009183815.1 Sutterella seckii
GACAAGCTTTCGAGAGCATTTGACGTCATAGACAATCTCTGCTCCCGGATGCGAGCGAAGAATGTCTTCTGCGAAAAGCATCATGAGACGATCGGGATAAATCACTTCGCCTTCGTTTGTCACGACGCCGAGACGATCGCCGTCGCCGTCAAGCGCGAAGCCGTAGTCTGCGCCGACTTCCTTCACCTTGCGAATCAGCATTTCAAGGTTTTTCGGTTTGGACGGATCCGGATGGTGATTCGGGAAATGTCCGTCTACGTCGCAGTAGAGGGGAACAACTTCAACGTCGAGCTTCGAAAGGATGCGAAGCATGACGGGCCCTGCAATTCCGTTGCCGGCGTCAACCACAACCTTAAGTCGACGGGAAAGTCGAACGCCGTCAATCACCTTTTCAACATACGGCGTAACGGCATCAACACGTTCGATAGAGCCTGGTG
>NZ_WEHX01000254.1 GCF_009183815.1 Sutterella seckii
ATCATGTCGGTTCTCGATGAACTTCAATGAATCGATGTTTTGAATGCAATCACAACCCCTGAAGCTGCCTTTATCTGAAGGGAAGCATCTCAACTTCTCTTCAAGACAACTTCAGAATGTCTTTACTTTTCCAAATTTTTAAAGAACTTCGCGCTGAGTTAACAGCGCCGTAGGCAAGAAATCGAACGATTTCACTCTCTTGCCTACGGCGTCGCAAACGTTGGATTGGTGGGTCTGGATGGATTCGAACCATCGACCCCCGCCTTATCAAGACGATGCTCTAACCAGCTGAGCTACAGACCCAATCCTGCGCTTCAGAACTCAACGATCCGATAAGTGTGAACACCGTGAAAGTCTTTGAAGGCGTTCCTTAAAGAACTCGACTCTCTTTAAAGGAGGTGATCCAGCCGCACCTTCCGGTACGGCTACC
>NZ_WEHX01000255.1 GCF_009183815.1 Sutterella seckii
AGCCCCTCCGCCCTCAATTTTCTAATGCCTTCTGCCCGGATGTTGGCTGCAGCGTTGACGTCGCGATCGTGATGACTACCGCAGTGCGGGCAAGTCCATTCGCGCGTCGCCAGATCAAGCTTCTCAAGCTTGAAGCCGCAGCAGGAGCACATCTTCGAAGAGGGAAAGAACGTATCGATCTGCACGAAGTACTTTCCTTCCCGCTTCATTTTGTAGGCAATCATTCGGAAGAGCTCGCTCCAGGCGGCATCGGCAATGGACTCCGCCATGCAGTGGTTCTTCAGCATGTTGATGATTCTCAAACCCTCCGCAGCCAGCGCTTGGCTTTCGTTCACGAGTCGCGAAGAGACCTTGTGAAGGTTGTCGTTGCGGGCATTCGCCACGCGCTTATGCGCGCGTGCGAGCCTGCGGCGCGCCT
>NZ_WEHX01000256.1 GCF_009183815.1 Sutterella seckii
GGCGCTTGTGCTTGTTTTCCTCGCCCGGCCAGATTTGCTCAGCGCTTTGACCTTCCTTGATTTTTTGGTTTTCTTCCCGTGAATTGCGCTGTTTGGGTGCTTCAACGAAAGATGAATCCAGCAGCAGCGGATCGTCCTTGGAATCCGGGAAGAATCCCGCCTCATTGAGCGAGGCAATGTGTTTGCGGGCAATGAGCTCCATCACGGATCCCTGTCCGAAAATCTGCTTGTAGCGCCAGATCGCCTGGCGTGAAATGCAGGCTCCCGGAGGCAGATCCAGGAAGCGCTGGACGGAAGTTCGATCGGAGATCGCAAAGGCCATCTCAGCATCGCTGAGCCCCTTCAGACGCTGCAGGAAAATCACCTTGAGCATCAGAACGACGTCGAGCGTGGGGCGGCCGCGCCTGCTCCTGC
>NZ_WEHX01000025.1 GCF_009183815.1 Sutterella seckii
GCCTGTTTTACGAATGAGAGTACCCTCTATGCACAGGCGGCTTGACCCCAAGCGCCACACAGCACCATCCGTCAACTATTAAATACCTTTGTTAATAATCCTCAACGAACGCCTTCTCGCGGCCGGAGCGCACCGAGGGGAGAATCACGAGGAGAAGAAGAACGGCCGAGACGGCAAGGAGCGACCCGGAGATCGGCCCCGTCACGAAGGTCGTCAGGTCGCCGCGGGAAAGAAGGAGCGCGCGGCGCATGTTTTCCTCAAGCATCGGCCCCAGGATGAAGCCGAGAATGAGCGGTGCGCACTCGCAGCCGAGCTTGTTGACGATCCAGCCGAAGATCCCGAATCCGATCGTGATCCAGATGTCGAATGGATTGTTGTTGATCGAATAAACGCCGATCGCGCAGAAGACGAGAATCGCCGGGTAGAGGAGCCGGTAGGGCACGCGCAGGAGCTTCACCCAGAGGCCGATCAGCGGAATATTGAGGATCACGAGAAAGACGTTTCCGATCCACATGGAGACGATGAGGCCCCAGAAGAGCGAGGGATTCGTCGTCATGACCTGCGGGCCCGGGGCAATGTCGTGCAGCATCAGGGCGCCGATCATGAGCGCCATCACGGCGTTCGAGGGAATGCCGAGCGTAAGCATCGGAATGAAGCTCGTCTGCGCGCCCGCATTGTTGGCCGATTCAGGGCCCGCGACGCCGCGGATGTTGCCTTCGCCGAAGGGCGGCCTGGCGTTTTTGCCGGCAAGCTTCTTTTCAAGCGTATAGGACGCAAAGGAGGAGAGAAGCGCGCCGCCGCCCGGGAGAATGCCGAGGAGCGAGCCTAGGATCGTGCCGCGCGAAATGGCGCCCGCGCTCTCCTTCAGATCCTTCGCGCTTGGAAGGACCTTGCCGACGGCGGCGGGAACGGCCTCGCGGCTCCCGGCGGCATCGAGATTGCGGATGATTTCCGCAAAGCCGTAGACCCCCATCGAGAGCGCGACGAAGTCGAGGCCGTCCATAAGTTCGTCGACCCCGAAGACGTAGCGGAGCGCCCCGGAATTCACGTCCATGCCGACGCAGCCGAGGAGAATGCCGATGAAGATCATGCCGATCGCCTTCAAAAGCGACCCGGAAGCAAGCACCACCGCGCCCACGAGGCCGAGCACCATGAGGCTGAAGTATTCGCGCGGCCCGAATTCAAAGGCAACAAGCGTGAGGGGTTCCGCAAAGGCGGCGATCAGAACGGTCGCGAAGCACCCGGCAATGAAGCTCCCGAAGGCGGCCACGCCGAGAGCCGCTCCCGCGCGCCCGAGCTTTGCGAGCTTGTGGCCGTCAAGACACGTGACGACCGCTGCCGCCTCGCCCGGAATGTTGACGAGAATGGCCGTCGTCGATCCGCCGTACTGCGCGCCGTAATAGATGCCCGCGAGCATGATGAGCGCGGACGAAGGGTCGAGCGCGTAGGTGATCGGAAGAAGCATCGCCACCGTGGCGACGGGCCCCATGCCGGGGAGAACGCCGACAAGCGTGCCGAGCGAGACGCCCACGAAGCAGTAAAGAAGGTTCGTGAGCGTAACGGCGCTCTGAAAGCCGATGAGAAGATTATTGAGGAGATCCATCCCGTACTCTCCTTAAAGGAATGTCGGCCAGAGCGGCACGATGAGCCCGAGGCCGCCGATGAAGAGGAGCGCCGAGAGCGTGGTGAGGAGCACCGCGGAAATCAGGGCGTCGCGCAGCCTGAAGAGCGGGTGGGCGAGGGAGGAGATGACCACCATGAGGCCGATCGAGAGGACGAACCCGAGCGTGAGGAGCGTTGCCACATAAAAGGCGGCGCTCCCGAGAATAAGGAGCGCGGAAAAGGGCTTCCCCCACTCGATGCGGGCGTCCTGGTCGGAGAGAGGCGTCGTGAGGAGCGACTTCACGACGATGACGAGGCCCGTGAGGATGATGGCTGCCGAAATGATGAGCGGGAAGTATCCCGGTCCCATTCGCGCGAGCGTGCCGATTTCGTTGTCTCCGAGGCTCGTCGCGCCGAAGATGCCGATCGCGATGTAAAAGAGCCCTGCTGCGAAATCCTTCTGGTTCTTGAGCATGTTGTTGATTCGTGTCCCGGGCCTCGCCAAGGGATTGGGCCCGTTCGGACGGAAAAGGTAGTTTTGTTGCCGGACGCCTTAAAGGCCCCGGAAAGCCGGCAAAGATACAGGTGTTTTTCCGGGGGCATCCTGGAAAATCCAGGAATTATAAGTAGGCTTTGTCCCGCAAAACGTCTTCTTTAAAGGAGAAAACGCGAAAGCGGCCCGAACCCATGCCGATCAACGGCAAAAGCACGGACCGCTCTCATCGCAGTCTGCCGGAGGGCTTTCTGGAAGCGCGCTCCGGAAAACTGCGGGTGCCTCCTGATGCGTCAGTCGACGCGGGCGCCGGCGATCTCCACGAGCACCTTGTACTTCTTCGCCTCTTCGTCGATGAGGCTCTGGTATTCGGCAGGCGTCGTCGGGGCGGGAAGCGCGCCGAAGGCGCGGAACTTCTTGTCGGTCGCCGGGTCCTTGAGAACCGGGACGATCGCGTCGTTCAGAGCCTTCACGACGTCGTCGGGCGTGCCGCCCGGCACCATGAGGCCGAACCAGGTGTAGATGTCGAAGTCGGGAACGCCCGCTTCAGCCATCGTGGGCGCGTCGGGCAGGAGCGGCGTGCGGGTCTTCGTCGTCACGGCGAGCGCGATGAGCTTGCCCGCCTTGATGTTGGCCGCAGCCGAGGCGAGGTTGTCGAAGATGAGGTCGGTCTGGCCCGAAATCACCGAGAGGAGCGCCGGAGAGGCGCCCGCGAACGGGATGTGGACCATGTCGATGCCGCACTGGCGCTTCAGGAACTCGCCCGCCATGTGGCCGGCCGACCCGTTGCCGCCCGAGGCGTAGTTGAGCTTGCCGGGGTTCTTCTTCGCGTATTCGATCAGGTCCTTCACCGACTTCACGCCCGTCTTCTGAGAGAATTCCGGCGTGATGACGAGCACGTTCGCCGCGGTGGCGACGAGCGTCACGGGCTTGAAGTCCTTTTCAGGATCGTAGGGGAGCTTCTTGAAGAGCGACGGGTTGATCGCGAGCGTCGCGACCGCGCCCATCACGAGCGTATGGCCGTCGGGACGCGCATGGCTCACGTAGCTCATGCCGACGTTGCCGCCCGCACCGGGGCGGTTCTCAACCACAACGGTGCCGAGCACGGGCGTCACGGCGTCGGCAATGGCGCGCGCGGAAACGTCGAGCGGACCTCCCGGCGGATAGGGAACCACGATGCGGATGGGGTTGCCGCCCTCACCCTTGAGCGCCGCGGCGCAGGCATTCATCGGGAAATAAGAGGCGCTCGAGAGTGCCACCGCTCCGATGGCACCCAGTACAGTGCGACGCTGCATAAGGGATGCTCCTTTTTTTTGATGCAAAAAAAAGTCTTTGATTTGAACAAAGACTTTGAAATTTATGGCGCTTCCTTTGCAATTCAATTTGCAAAGAGAAGCCTGAGACATGAATTAGAGCACGCCCGGGAACGGTGCGCGCATGCCCGGAAGCGGTGACTTGCGGCGTTTTTGCCGAACCTCATCTCGACTAGGGAGAGGAACCTAAGAAAATGGCGCGAAAGGCGAAAAAGCGCTGACGCTGCCTCAGCGCATGATTTCCGGGCAGGCATTTTCAGAATCCCCGGCGGGTGGGGCGGAGGGAGACCGGGTTCAGGGGCTCGAAAGCTCAGGCGTCAACTCCCGAGCCACTTGCGGGAGAGTTCCGTGAGGAATCCCGCGCGGTCGAGCCGCCCCCAGGCGGAGAGAAGCGACGTGATGAGGAGTTCTCCGGGAAGGCCTTCCCGGCCGGGGAGCTGGGGCTTTCTGACGCCGCGGCGCACGAGAATGGTCTTCCAGCTTTCGGGGGTCAGCCCCTTTCCCCCGAAGGCGAGCGTGAGACGCACGTCTCTTGCTGAATACCAGCGCGCTTCGAAGGTGTCGGTGATCATGACGTCGCCCACTTCGGACGCAATGCGCGCCGGAATCGAGGCATTGTCGGCGACGGTCGCAACCGAGGCGCGCGTGAGGTGCGCATTCACGAACGCCTCGTTCGTGCCGCCCGGATTCTTGATCACGCGGACCGAGGGCTGATTGAGGTCCTCCGGGACGAGAAAGCGCTTTTCATCGGCCTTGCGGATGAGCGCGACCTTTGCAAAGGGCGCGTAGCGCGGCAGGTCGTCAAAGCGCCTCGCGCGCTCCGGGAGCCAGGAGACGCCGCCCGCGGCGACGTCGAAGCGCCCGGCGGAGAGTTCCTCAAAGAGTGCGGGCCAGCTCGTCAGGATGAACTGAGGCGCGAGGCCCGCCTCGCGGCAGAGTCCCTCCATGAGATCGATGTCGTGTCCGGCAAAGCCCGCCTGAGAGCCTTCGTCGATGATGCCGAAGGGGAGGTAGTCGCCGGGGATGCCGATTCTGAGCCGGGGTTTGGCGCTGATCACGATCAATACTCAAGAAGAAGCGTGGCGGGAGCGTGGTCGGAGGGCTGGGCGTTGCCTCTCGGACGGGCGTCGATGGCGGCTTCCTTCACGAGGGGAACGAGGGCGTCGGAAACGAGCATGAGGTCGATTCTGAGGCCGTGATTCTTTTCAAATCCGCTCTGACGGTAATCCCACCAGGAGAAGGTTTCCGCGGGCTGGCTGAAGAGCCGGAAGCTGTCGCGAAGTCCGAGCGCCTCAAGGCGCTTCAATGCGCCGCGCTCTGCGGGCGAACAGAGAATCTTCCCTTCCCAGTAGGCGGGGTTCCACGTGTCGGCTTCCGCGGGGGCGATGTTGAAGTCGCCCCCGAGAATGAGGCGCGGCGACGCCTCGAGGAGCTTTTTGAGATGCCTCGAGAGCGTGGAGATCCAGTCGAGCTTGTAGAGATACTTGCTCGTGCCGATTTCCTGTCCGTTCGGGAAGTAGGCGCCGCAGAAGCGGATGGGGTCGCCTCCTGCGGCGGGGGTGATCAGCGCGCTCACGAACCGCTTCTGGTCGTCGGGGTAGCCCGGAATATTGAGTTCGACCGCTTCCAGGCCGCTCACGGTGCTCTTTCTCGTCACGAGCGCCACGCCGTTGTAGGTCTTCTGACCCGTGAAGACCGCGTCGAAGCCCGCCTCGCGGAAGGCTTCCGCGGGGAAGAGGTCGTCGGTAAGCTTGGTTTCCTGAAGAACGAGCGCGTCGGTTCGGGAGAGCTCGAGCCACTCAAGCACCTGCGGCAGGCGGACCTTGAGCGAATTGACATTCCAGGAGGCAAGACGAAGCTGAGGCATGGCGGCGGGAAACCTTTCAGACGGAAACCATTCAAGCGCCATAGTTTGCCACAGCGGATTCCTTCGGGAAGAAGCTCCGGGCCGCGTTTCTATTTCGCTTTGCAATCGGTAGTCTTCCGTACTTTGGGATAATGCGCCTCTCGGCCTATCATTGGGAGAGGCGCCCCGCGCTTCCGCCTGAACGGGCGCGAGCCTCGGCTCCTAACTCCGAAGCGTTTCCGAACGACCAGAAGACAAGACCGAATTTCGATCATGGGAAAAAAAGATTCAGCAAAAGCTGCCGGAAAAACGACTTCCAAAGCAGCGGCCAAAACCAAATCCGCGCTCAGGCTCCTCAGGAAGGCGCAATCGAAGCGCGTGCCCGGGACTCCGATTGATCTTCGCTCCGGCGACGCGAAGAAGCGCGTCGAAAGGGAAGACAAAGGGTATCTGCGCTGCTCTGCGCGCTTGACTGCCGAACAGCTTCAGTTCTGGCATGACGCGGGCGGCTCGGAGTGGACGCGGCGCATTCTCGAGGAAGGCATCCGCATGAAGGAAGAGGCGGCGAGAAAAGATGCGCCCCTCGAAAAAACCGAAGAGTAGCCTCCCAACAATGAACGCCTTCTTCAACCGTATGAAGGCATTCATTTGTCTTTTTGCGCCTCGGTTCTTGTCATCATGCGCCATTGGTCGACAATAAGAAACATAATAAAAACAATATGTTATGGTCTTCGGGCGCATCACGGAGTCTAGGTAGAAAGTACTAGCGGAAGGCCCCTGCCTCCTCCTAGAATGAAATGCACCCGAGCTTGCGGCCCCGGGCATCCTGAATGCTTCCGGGGACGCGCCAAGCTGAGATCGAATTTCTCATACACCTTTCTATTCCTGGAGCATTCCATGCCGATGAATCTTCGCGGCCGCAGCCTTCTCAGTCTCGTTCACCACACGCCTGCCGAGATCGACTATCTCATTGATCTCGCCATCGACCTCAAGAAGGCCAAGCGCATGGGGACGGAAGCGCGCCGACTTGTCGGCAAGAACATTGCGCTCGTCTTCGAAAAGACCTCCACCCGCACGCGCAGCGCCTTTGAGGTTGCCGCTCACGACCAGGGCGCCGGCACGACCTTCTTTGATCCCTCGTCCTCGCAGATCGGCCACAAGGAAAGCATCAAGGACACCGCCCGCGTGCTCGGCCAGATGTACGACGCGATCGAATACCGCGGCTTCTCGCAGCAGGTGGTCGAGGAGCTCCGCGACTATGCGGGCGTTCCCGTCTACAACGGCCTCACCGATGAGTGGCACCCGACGCAGATGCTCTGCGACCTCATGACGATGAAGGAAGCGAGCGGCAAGGCCTGGAAGGACATTTCGTTCGCCTACATGGGCGACGCGCGCTTCAACATGGGCAATTCCCTCCTCATGGTCGGCGCCAAGATGGGCATGGACGTCCGCATCGGCGCGCCGAAGGCCTGCTGGCCTTCCGAGGAGCTGATTGCGCTCGTTACCGAAATGGCTGAAAAGTCGGGCGCGCGCATCACGATTACCGAGGATCCCGTCGAAGCCGTGAAGGGCGCCGACTTCATCCATACCGACATCTGGGTGTCGATGGGCGAGCCCGCTGAAGTCTGGGCCGAACGCATCAAGCTCCTGAAGCCCTACCAGGTGAATGCCGAACTCATGGCCGCGTCGGGCAATCCCAACGTGCGCTTCATGCACTGCCTCCCGGCCTACCACAATGCCGAAACGAAGGTGGGCGCCAAGGTGATCGCGCAGCATCCGGAACTGAAGGACGGCGTCGAGGTCACGGAAGAGGTCTTTGAATCGCCCGCCTCGATCGTCTTCGAGCAGGCCGGCAACCGCATGCACACGATCAAGGCGCTGATGGTGGCGACCCTCGCCTAAAAATTTTTGAGAAAGCGCTTCAGGCTTCATCGCCTGAGCGCCATCCAAACAAAAACGCCCGCAATTCCTTTCGGAGAACTGCGGGCGTTTTGCTGGAGTCGTCCCTGAAACGCTTTAATTCTTCTCAGCGGCCTCAGGCGCATCCACGATGCCCGAGAGCCTCAGGAGGGCGTCGAGTTCGGGCTTCCTGCCGCGGAAGGCAACGAAGTTATCGATGGCGTCGCGGCTCGATCCCCGCTCGAGAATTTCGGTGAGGAACCGTCGGCCCGTCTTCGGGTTGAGAACGCCTTCTTCCTCAAAGGCGCTGAAGCAGTCGGCCGAGAGCACTTCCGCCCACTTGTAGCTGTAGTAGCCCGCTGCATAGCCGCCCGCGAAAATATGGCCGAAGCTCTGCGGGAAGCGGTTCCACTTGGGCGGGAACACCACGGCGACCTCCTTGCGGACCTGGTCGAGAAGCGCCGGAACCGAATCCGTCTTCGGGTTGAATTCCGAATGGAGGAGCATGTCGAAGAGCGCGAATTCGACCTGGCGCACGCAGAAGGCGCCGGCTTCGAAGTTCTTCGCGGCGATCATCTTCGAGAAGAGTTCGTCGGGAAGCGATTCACCCGTATCGGCATGGCGCGAAATGGCCTTCACCACGTCGTGCTCCCAGGCGAAATTCTCGAGGAACTGGCTCGGAAGCTCCACGGCATCCCATTCGACGCCGTTGATGCCGGAAACCTGCGCCTCTTCCTGGGCCGTGAGAATGTGGTGGAGCGTGTGGCCGAACTCATGAAAGAGCGTCGTCACCTCGTCGTGCGTCATCGTCGCTTCCCTGCCTTCAACCGGCGCGGCAAAGTTGGTGACGAGGTAGGCAACGGGCGTGACGAGCTTCCCGTCGGGAAGGCGCCGCCGCGTGCGCTCGCCGTCCATCCAGGCGCCGGAGCGCTTCCCCTCGCGGGCGTAGAGGTCCGCGTAGAAGGCGGCAATGAGCTTGCCTTCCCGCTTCACCTCGAAGTACTTGACGTCGGGATGCCAGACGGAGGCGCGCTTCTCTTCGATTTCGATGCCGAAGAGCGTCTCCACCATGCGGAAGAGCCCGGCGAAGACGGCATTCTGCGTGAAGTAGCGCTTCACTTCGGCGTCCGAATAGCTGTAGCGGGCTTCGCGGAGCTTTTCGGCCGCATAGGGGCGATCCCAGGGCTCGACCTCGTCGATGCCGAGGGTCTTCTTCGCGAAGTCGTCGACTTCGCCCGCATCCTCGAGCGCGCGCGGGCGCGAGCGCTTCGCGAGGTCCCTCAGGAACGCGAGCACTTCCGCGGGGTCCTTCGCCATCTTCGTGGCGAGCGAGAGTTCCCCGAAATTCTTGAATCCGAGGAGTTCGGCCTCTTCGCGGCGCAGTTCAAGAATGCGCCTGATGATCGGCGTGTTGTCGTACTTCCCGTCGTCGAATTCCGCCGCACGGGTGGAGAAGGCGTAGTAGAGCGCCTCGCGGATGCCGCGGTCGGCGCAGTACTTCATGGCGGGAAGGTAGGAAGGGAACTGGAGCGTGAGCCTCAGGCCCGTTTTGCCGGCAGCCTTCGCGCTCGCGCGGTAGAGTGCAATCGTCTCGGCGGGAACGCCTGCAAGGCGGCTTTCGTCCGGGAGGACGAGCTCGAAGGCGTTCGTGGCGTCAAGGAGGTTCTCGCCGAATTTTTGCGAGAGGAGCGAGAGTTCCTGGCCGATCGCCTTCACGCGATCGCGCTTCTCTTTGGGAAGCGCGGCGCCCGAGAGCTCGAAGTCGCGGATTTCGCGGCGGATGATGCGCTGACGGACGGGCGAAAGCGCCTTGAAGGCGTCGCTCTTTTCGATCCCGAGATACTTTTTATAGAGCGCCTCGTCCTGGGAGATCCGCAGATAGAGATCCGTCGCGAGGGGCAGCGCCTCATTGAAGGCGTCGCGGAGCGCAGGCGTATCGACGACGCTCTGGAGGTGCCCGATCGCGCCCCAGGAGCGGGAAAAGGCGAGCGAAGCTTCTTCAAGAGGCACGACGACCGCGTCCCAGGTCGCGGGCGTTTCGGGGGCGGTCGCGCGGGCAAGCGCCTTTTCAAGATCCGCGGCAAGCTTTTTCACCGCCGGCATCACGTGTTCAGGGCGCACGGCGGCGTAATCGATGAGGTCAGTAATGTTGAGAAGCGGGTTCTCCGCTTCCTGAGGTGCAGTCGTCATTCTGAAGAAGCAGTAGGTGTAGGGATAGAAAGGGCCGCTCCTTAAAGGAACGGCCCCTTATGGATCAGGGAATCAAAGTGTATCGCCTTGGCCGAGATGCCGTTCGGCGGCAAGCACCGTGTTCGAGATCAGCATGGCGATCGTCATGGGGCCGACCCCGCCCGGAACGGGCGAAAGGGCGCGGGCGACCTCTGCGACGCTCTTTTCGTCGACGTCGCCGCAGAGCTTTCCGTCCTCATCGCGGTTCATGCCGACGTCGATCACGACGGCGCCGGGCTTCACCATGTCGCCCGTGATCATCCGGGCGCGGCCGGCGGCGGCGACGAGAATGTCGGCGCGGCGCGTGATTTCGGCGAGGTTGGGCGTTCTGCTGTGCGCGACCGTGACGGTGGCGTGGTCCTCAAGGAGCATGAGGGCCTGGGGCTTCCCGACGATGTTGGAGCGGCCGACCACGACTGCCTCGAGCCCCTCGGGGTTGACGCCCACGGATTCGAGCATCTTCATGACGCCCGCGGGCGTGCAGGGGCGGAAGCCCTCGTCGCGGCGGCCGACGAGAAGCGCGCCCGCGGAGAGCATGTGAAAGCCGTCGACGTCCTTGCCGGGATCAATCGCTTCAATCACGGCGCTCGCGCGGATCTGCTTCGGAAGCGGGAGCTGCACGAGAATGCCGTCGACGGCGGGATCTGCGTTCAGTCGGCCGATGAGATCAAGGAGCGCCTTCTGATCGGTATCGGCGGGAAGACGGTACTCATGGGAGGAGACGCCCGCCCGTTCGCAGGCGCGGGTTTTGTTGCGCACGTAGACGCAGCTCGCCGGGTCTTCGCCCACGAGCACAACGGCAAGTCCGGGGCGGCGTCCTCCGGGGAGCGCGGCGAGTTCCTCGCTTCTCTTTCTTGCGCGCGCTTCAATTTCGCGGGCAAGCGCCTTGCCGTCAATAATCTGTGCTGTCAATTCTGCTCTCCTCTCATTTAAGAGTGATGTGTCGGGCCGGGGAAACGCGGGGACGTCCTGCGTCCGGGAGAAGTCATTATTGCCCGGAAATGCGCTTCTCCACTTTCTCCTTATGGCGGAAATAGGGATAACGCTTTGATGGAGCGCAGAGAGCGGCGTCGGAAGAAAAAGAAAAGCGCCTTCACGGGATATCCGGGAAGGCGCTTTCAGGGTCGCTCGAAAGCGGGAATTTGCGCTTAGAGCAGTCCGCTCGACGGTCCGCCGATGGAGCTGTTGATGCTCGTCACCGTTGCTTCTTCCTCGCGGCGCTGGCGTTCGGCTTCCGCTTCACGGAGCTCCGTATCGAGGCGGCGCATGTGTTCGGCATTCTCTTCCGTATGCGGGAGCCCCGTTTCGGCAAGACGGCTCGGAAGGGCGGCGACCGCTTCGGCAAGGGTCGACGAGATCTTCGGATAGAGCTCGGACTTGACGACGACGCGCATCAGGTCGGCGACCGTGCCCGAACCGGTCTTATCCATGATCGAGGCGCGGTGCGCTTCCACCGTCTTGATGGAAATGCCGAGGTCGTCGGCGATCTGCTTGTTGAGGCGGCCGTTCACGATGCGCTCGAGCACCTGCTGTTCGCGCGGCGTGAGCTTTTCGATCAGCGTGCGGTTCTGCGCAAGCGTCTGGCGGCGCTGGAAGAGCTCCTTGGCGGTCTTCATGGCGCGCTCGACGAGCTTCTGAAGCTGCGGCTGCTGGAAGGGCTTCTGGATGAAGTCCATGGCGCCCTTCTTGAAGGCCTGCACAGCCTGAGGCACGTCGCCGTGGCCGGTAATGAAGATGAAAGGAGCGTCGATGCGGCGCCTGAGCAGATGATCCTGCACGTCGGAACCCGACATGCCGGGCATTCTCAGGTCGCAAAGAATGACGGAGGGAACGTTTTCATTGAACTGCGCAATGAAGGTCTCTCCGCTTTCATAGTCCTCAACGCGGTAGTTCGTGGACTCAAGAAGCCATTTGATCGATTCACGGACATCTGCGTCGTCATCGATTACGTAGACGAGCCCGTTCTTGTTTTCTCCGGAAAGCTCGTTGGTGTAGTCGTAGCTGGATAGCATTTTCTGGTTGTCTCCTTTCGGGAAAGTCTATTTTAGCCAAGTTCGCATGCGGCGAAACCTGGAAAAAAGACCTTTGAATTTGTTATGCCTTATTGCCTTCCGCTCCGATGACGGGAACCGTGAAGGAGAAGGTCGAGCCGCCGCCGGGAGTCGTCTTCACGATGAGCTCTCCGCCGTGAAGCTCCGCAATCGAGCGGCAGATGTTGAGTCCCATTCCCATGCCCTCGCTCTTTGTGGAATAGAAGGCATCGAAGAGCTTCGAGCGGAGCTCTTCGGGAATGCCGGGACCGTGGTCGACGATCGAGAAGCGGATGCGCGAGGCGTCCTGCGGGTCGATTTCCGCATAGAGACGCATCACGCGGCGCTCTGGGGGCAGGTTTGCTCCGGCGCAGGCCTCCATGCCGTTCTTCAGGAGGTTGAGCAGAAGCTGCTCGAGCATCACGCCGTCGCCCATCATGAGGGGGAGGTTCTCCGGCACATGGAGCTCAATCGAGCTCTCCAGCTTCCTCGCCTGAATGTTGGCGAGCTCGAGCGTTTCCTGAATGACGGTCTGCACGGCCACGGGCTCGAGCTTCGCATCGGTCTTCCTTGCGAATCCGCGGATGCGCTGAATGATGCGGCCCGCGCGCTGTGCCTGATTTTCAATGCGCGAGAAGCTCTGCGCCTCGCGCTCCTTCGAGAGCGTTCCGGCGGCAAGCATCGTGGCGGCGGCATTGGCGTAGTTGGCGATGGCGGCGAGGGGCTGGTTGAGCTCGTGCGCGAGCGAACTCGCCATCTCGCCCATCGTCACGAGGCGGTGCGTCGACTCGGCGCGCCTCAGCTGCGCCTCGCGGGCGAGCTCAAGCTCGCGCCGCTCGGTAATGTCGGTGGCGATCATCATGACGGCGGGTTCGGAGCGCGTCCAGACGATGGGCTGGAGCCTCACGTCGAACCACCGGCCCGACTCCTCGTCGAAGATCCCTTCGCTCTGAACGGACGGGGGCGTTGCCTCAAAGCGCTTCAGAAGCCGTGCGCCCCCGTAGGGAAGGTCGTTGAAGAGCGTCCGGTAGGAGCGGTTCGCAAAGAAGAGCGTGCTGCGGTCGGGTTCGGAGAGAACCGCGATGGCGCTTGCCATCGATTCCACCACGCGCGTGAAGCGTTCGTTCGCGTCCTCGACGCGCTGCCGTGCGGTGACGAGAGGCGTCACGTCAAAGAGCGCGCCGATCGTGCCGAAGGCGCGTCCGTTTTCGTCGAGAATGGGAGAGAGCCTCAGCTCCGCCCAGAAGAGGTCGCCGTTCTTCTTCTTTGCCTGAAAGCGGAGCGTCTGCGCCGTCGAGTCCGCGTGCGAGAGCGCGGACTCAATGTGGGGCATCAGGTTTTCAATCCAGTAGGGGTAGGGAGGCTCGCGTCCGAGGAGATCCTGCGCGGGGTAGCCCACGATTCTCGGGAAGGTTTCGTTGACGTAGAGGATTTTCCCCGAGAGGTCCGCAACCCGGAGGCCCACCACGGCGGATTCGGACATTGCGCGGCGAAGCGAATATTCGGTGGCGAGGAGCCGATGCGAGCGGTGCTGCTGGCGCTGGTAGTAGAAGACGATCGCAACCGCGAGAAGCAGCATCACGGCAAGCCCCGCAACCGCAAAGTACTGCACGCGGTTCGTTGCAAAGAGCGCGTGCTCGTAGCTTCTCGCCTCGATCATCATGCTCGCGCCCTTGGCGTGGTGGAGGAACGTGATGGGCGCACGGTAGTGAATGGGCGCGACGAGGGACGAGGAGGCAATCGTCGAGCGCTGCCCGCCCGCTGCCGGCACGGGCCGGTCGTTAAGCAGAAACTGGAACTGGTAGCGCGACGAGGAAAGCCGCTGCTCGGCCGTCGAAAGAAGCCACGAGAGGTCAAGGCGGGCGACGAGAACGTGCGAGCGCGTGGGGGTCGGCACCACAAGATTGATGAAGACCCGGTCGGACGACTCCGACGAATAGAAGGTCGTGCTCGCCGACCGGTCCTCGAGGAGCACTTCCTTGATGGCGCGCAGGGTCGGAACATCCCGCACGTCGGAAGCGGAATTGAAGATCGCCTGGGTCTGAAGCGACACCGAGCGCCAGCCGTGAATCACGTCGCCCTCGCGGGAGACGAGCGCAATTTCAATCACTTCCCGGCGGTCCGCCATGAGGGTCGATGCGGAGAGATCGGCCGAAGCGAGGGAATAGTTGCCTTCGGGCGAATGCATGAGGCGCATCGAGAGCTTCTGCAGGATTTCCGCCGTGCCGGTAATGCGGGCTTCGAGCGACTGAATGACGAGGTCGGTCGACTGCTTGAGGCGGATCGTTTCCGCCTCGCGGTCCGCGCCGATCACGAGCCAGGAGATGCCGAGAAGAAAGGCCGCCACGAGAAAGAGCGCCGCCCAGGAAGCCCAGAGCGCGCGCTGCGTGATGGCCGGGAGCCTGTCCGAAGCGTTGAGGTTCTTGAAGGCGTCTGTAATCAGCGGGTCCGGGCGTTGTGTGGACATGATGAATGCCGTCTTTTCCGATGCTCAAATGGGTGACGACTGCATTTTAGAAGCCTCAGGCCGAAAGCCTCTCTTTTAAAATGGGAAAAGATCAGAATTTTCGCGAAGTCTTCGGGATTCCCGCAGAGAGGAGCCCGCATGAGGCCCTCAGCTCAGATCCTTTTCTTCGCGCTTTTCCCATTTTTTCCCTTCTTTCAGGACGAACCCACATGACGGAAAAACAGCCCATGAGCCAGACGGAACTGAAGCGTCAGGTCGCGCGCGCCGCGCTCGACTACATCGTGCCGGGAGAAATCCTCGGCGTCGGCACGGGCTCGACGGTCGATCAGCTGATTGATCAGCTCCCGGAAATCCGCGACCGGATTCCGGCCTGCGTTTCGAGCTCCGAGCGCTCGACGAAGCGCCTCGAGGCGCTCGGCTTCAAGGTGCTCGACATGAACGAGGTCGAATCGATCGGGGTCTACATCGACGGCGCCGATGAAATCGATCCGGGCTTCTCGATGATCAAGGGCGGCGGCGGGGCACTCACGCGCGAAAAGATCGTCGCCTCCATTTCGGGGAAGTTCGTCTGCATCGCCGACGCCTCGAAAAAGGTGGACGTGCTCGGGCGCTTCCCGCTCTCCGTTGAAGTGATCCCGATGGCCGCGGGCGCGATCAGGCGCCGCCTCGAGGCGCTGGGCGCCGCGGTGAAGCTGCGCGACTTCGTGACCGACAACGGCTGCAGCATTCTTGATGCGTCGGGTCTCTCCATCACGGACCCGAAGGCGCTCGAGGATGAGATCAACAGCTGGCCCGGCGTCGTGACGGTGGGACTCTTCGCGCACCGGGGCGCGGACGTCCTCCTTCTCGGCACGCCCGAAGGCGTGAAGACCTTTAAGAAGGCCTGATCAAGCTTCTTCCAAAAGGAAAAGCCTCCCCGAAGAGGATTCTCTTCCGGGAGGCTTTGCGCTTTCTCGTGCGGAGCCTGAGGCGCGTGAGTCCTCAGGATCAGGCCTTCGGCGTGTAGTTGGGAAGATCGCCCGTCTTGCCGTCGCCGAAGAAGTAGCGCTCGCACTGGCTCATCAGGTGCTTTCTCGCCGAGAGGTCGGCGAGATTGAGCTGATACTCATTCACCATCATCGTCTGCAGGCGCGTCCACTCGCCCCAGGCTTCCTTGCTCACATTGAGCCAGATGCGCTTGCCGAGTTCGCCGGGGAACGGCGGATAGTCAAGACCTTCGGCTTCCTTGCCGAGCTTCACGCAGTGGACCATACGGGCCATTGAAAGATCTCCCTAAAGTTTTCGAGAGGATGCTGCGCCGGCGTTCATGAATGGCCGGCGCGCACTCAGATAAAAGGCACTGGGCGTCTGCGCCGGATTTTTCCCCGGGGGAAAAGCATTCCCGGGAAGGCGCAGCCCCGAACGAATCAGTCTACACGATTGCCTCACCGGCGCGCGGCGGCTGATCCTCTCTCTCCTGCATTTCTATAATGCAGTCTCTTTGCCGAAGGCAAGCCTTCGGAGACACTTCGAATTTTCAGGATTCTCATGGCGGACAACCGTGCTCTTTTCGCGGCCTTCCAGAAGGTGCGCGCAGATGTGGATCAGGCGCTCGAGGAAACGCGCCGCAAGGAAGCCGAAAAGCGTGCGGCCGAGGAAGCCGCGCGCCTTGAGGAGCGGCGTCTGAAGCGCGCCGGCATTCCTGCGGCAAAGCCTTTGCAGAAGTCCGCCCCTGTCTCTCTCCCGAAGGCGCCGGCAAAGCCGGCAGCCCCCGCGGCGAAGCCTCTCCCCAGGCCTGTCGCGAAGCCCCAGCCCCCGAAGGAGCCGCAGAAGTTTGCGGCGCCTAAAGGCGCCTTCGGCTCCATGCTCGCTGATGCGGCCGCGGCTTCGGGGGCGGTCTTCCGCGAGGCGGGAAGCCGCGCTCCGGCAAAGGATCGGAAGACGGCTCAGGAAAAGACTGAAGTCCGTGAGGCCCCGAAGAATCAGACAGCTCCTGCAGGCGCAAAGCCTGCGAGGGAAGAGCGCCCGAATCCGGACCGCAGGGGAGCCCGTGCGCCGGAACGCAGGGCTTCTTCAGAATCGAAGCGCCCCGGCGCGGGTCGCCCTGAGTCGCGTCCCGGCAAGGGTTCTCAGACCCGGGACGACGCGCGTCCTCAGAAGCGAAATGCTGAGAGCGCGGACCGAAAGACGGAGGGGCGCTCCCGCGGGCGGGAGAAACTCACCTTCGCCGAACGCAGAAACCCCATTCCGCCTTTCGAACTCATGCCGGGGCTTCCGGTATCCGAGCGGGCGCCCGAGATCATCAAGGCAATTGAAGAAAACCAGGTGATCATCGTCTGCGGCGAAACGGGTTCCGGCAAAACGACTCAGCTCCCGAAAATCTGCCTCATGGCCGGCCGCGGTCAGACGGGGAGGATCGGGCATACGCAGCCGCGCCGCATTGCCGCGAGCTCGATCGCCCGGCGCATTGCCGAGGAACTCAAAACCGAACCCGGCGACGTCGTGGGCTTCAAGGTGCGCTTTACGGACCATACGGCTCCGGGCGCCACGATCAAGCTCATGACGGACGGCATTCTCCTCGCGGAAACGCAGGGGGATCCGCTCTTGCGCGCCTACGACACCATCATCATCGACGAAGCGCACGAGCGCTCGATTAATATCGACTTTCTCCTCGGGTACCTGAAGCGCCTTCTGCCGAAGCGCCCCGACCTCAAGGTGATCGTAACGTCGGCGACGATCGACGCCGAGCGCTTTGCCAAACATTTCGCGAAGGACGGGAAGGACGCGCCGGTGCTCACGATTTCCGGGCGCACCTATCCGGTGGAAATCCGCTACCGGCCGATCGAGGATCCGGACGAGGACGACGATCAGATCCTTTCGGCCATCGACGACGCCGTGACGGAACTTGAGATCGCGGGCCGGGGCGACATCCTGGTGTTCCTTCCGGGCGAGCGCGAAATCCGTGACGCCGCCGACTGGCTGAGAAAAACACGCGTCGGGAAGGCGGACATCCTGCCCCTCTATGCTCGGCTTTCCGCTTCCGAGCAGGACCGGGTCTTCAAGCCCTCGGGCGGCCTGAGGCGCATCATTCTGGCAACGAATGTCGCCGAAACCTCCGTGACGGTGCCCGGCATCCGCTACGTCGTCGATACGGGGCTCGCGCGCGTGAAGCGCTACTCCTACCGCTCGAAGGTCGAGCAGCTTCTCGTCGAGCCCGTGAGCCAGGCTTCCGCCAATCAGCGCGCAGGCCGCTGCGGCCGCGTGGCCGAGGGCATCTGCATCCGGCTCTACGACGAAAACGACTTCAACCGCCGTCCGGCCTTTACGGATCCGGGAATCATGCGCTCGAACCTCGCCGCGGTGATCCTGCGCGCGATCTCGCTTCATCTCGGCGACATCCGGGAATTTCCCTTCGTGCAGGCGCCGCCGCCGAAGGCGATTGCCGACGGCTACGCGATTCTTCAGGAGCTCAGCGCCATCACGGATGCGGGGGAACTCACCGAGGTGGGGCAGTCGCTCGCGCGCCTTCCGGTCGACCCGAAGCTCGGCCGCATGCTCCTCGCCGGTTCGGAAAAGAACGCCCTCCGGGAGCTTCTCATCATTACGTCGGGACTTTCTGTTCAGGATCCGCGCGAACGCCCGGTCGACCAGCAGCAGGCGGCCGACGAGGCGCACAAGAAGCTCGCCGACGAACGCTCCGACTTCCTTTCCTTCGTGAAGGTCTGGGACTTTGTTGAAAAGGCCCGTTCCGAAAAGGAAAGCAACCGGAAGTTCGATCAGGAAATGAAGCGGCGTTTCCTGTCGCCGAGGCGCCTTCGCGAATGGCGCGAGGTCGAGGGGCAGTTGAGAATGCTCGTCACCGACCTCGGCTGGCGCATGAATACGGCTCCCGCCACGTACGAGGAAGTGCACCGGTCGCTCCTTACCGGACTTCTCGGCAACATCGGCTCCAAAACCGTGGAAAGCGACTTCCGCGCGCTCCCTATGCGGGCGCCCGCGGGATCAAGTTCTGGATCTGGCCGGGCTCGGTGCGCGCCAAGAAGGCGGGCCGCTGGGTGCTTGCGGGCCAGATCATCGAAACCACGAAGCTCTATGCGCGCTGCGTCGCCGACATTGACGCCGAATGGATTGAAGCCGCTGCGGGCGGCCTCATTCGCCGCGCCTGGAGCGAACCGCACTGGGAAAAGCGCCGCGGCGAAGTGGTGGCGATGGAGCGGGGAACCCTTTACGGCCTCACGATTTACCAGCAAAGGCGCGTTTCCTTCGCGCCCCACGATCCGAAGCTCGCGCGAGAACTCTTCATCCGCGAGGCGCTCGTTGCGGGCGAGCTCGATGCGAAGCTCTCCTTCTTTCAGCACAATCAGCGGCTCGTTCGCGAGATTGAGGAGCTCGAGCACAAGACCCGGCGTCCGGACGTGCTTGTCGACGACGAGCTCATCTTCAGCTTCTACGACCGGGAGCTCCCGCAGGACGTGTGTTCGCTCAAAACGCTCGAAAAGTGGCTCGCGGAGGAAAGGAAGAAGAATCCGAAGGCGCTCGAGCTCACGAAGGATGAACTCATGCGCCACGGCGCCGAGGGCGTCACGAACGATTGGTTCCCGAAGTCGATCCGCATGGCGGGGATCGACATGACGCTTTCCTACCAGTTTGAACCCGGGAGCCCCCGCGACGGCATCACGATGACGGTGCCGCTCTTTGCGCTCAATCAGCTCGATCCCGTGCGCGCGGAATGGCTCGTCCCGGGCATGGTGAAGGAAAAGGCACAGGTGCTCTTGAAGAGCCTCCCGCAGAAGATCCGCCGCAACTGCGTGCCGCTTGCGGACTATGCGGCGGGGTTCCTCACGCGCTCGGGCGGCGGCGCTCCTCAGCCGCGCGGGTTCCTTGAGGTTCTTGCCGACGACGTGCGCTCCGAAACGGGCGTTCCCTGTCAGCCTTCCGACTTCAAGGTCGAGCAGCTTCCCGCTCATTTGATCCTCAACTTCAAGGTGATCGACGAGCACGGCCGGCAGCTCGCGATTGGGAGAAACCTCTCGCAGCTTCGCGCCGAACTCGGCGCCGAAGCGCAGGAAACCTTCAGGAACGTAGCGCAGCAGGATGCCGCGGTCGCAAAGGACCTTGCGGACCAGATCACGAACTGGACCTTCGGGGAGCTTCCGGAACTCATGGAAATTCAGCGCCGTGGCGAAACCCTCATCGGACACCCGGCGCTCGTCGACGAGGGCGACGCCTGCGCGATCGAGGTCTTCGACGATCCGCTCGAAGCCCAGAAGGCGCACAGGAAGGGACTGAGAAAGCTCTTCCGCCTCACGCTCCGCGAACAGGTGAAGTTTGTCGGAAGGAGCCTCAGAGACCTCGGGCGCGTGCAGATGCAGGCGTCGGTGGTTCCGGGGCTCGCGAAGAACTTTGAGAATTTCGACGACCTCGAAAACGATGTTGTCGACTGCGTGCTTGAGGCGACCGCAATGGCGGATCCGCTTCCCACGGACGAACAGTCCTTCCAGGCTAGGCGCGAGGATGCCCGCGGACGGCTTTCCCTCGTTGCAGGCGAGGTTTCAAGGCTTCTCACGGAGGTCGCAACCATTGCCGGGACGATTCCGCTCAAGCTGAAGCGCATGTCGCAGGAAAAGTCGCTCTGCGAAGACGTGACGCGCGAGCTCGAGGGGCTCTTCCCGCCGCATTTCCTCCTGTCGGCGCCTCTCAATCAGCTCATGCACTATCCGCGGTACCTGAAGGCCATCGTCTACAGGCTCGAGCACTTCAGCGACGATCCGGAGAGGGACGCCTCGCGGCAGGCCCAGATCGAGCGGCTCGCGCTCCCTTGGCAGCGGGCGGTTGCCGCCCGGCGCGGCCAGCCCGACGAGCATCTCGAGGAATTCCGCTGGATGCTCGAGGAGCTTCGCGTTTCGCTCTTCGCGCAGCAGCTGCGGACGCCGATGCCTGTGAGCGTCAAGCGCCTTGAGCGCATCTGGCAGTCGATCGCAAGACTTTGACCGGTGGCTGAGAACGGCGTCTTCCGTCCACGGAGGACGCCGGGCCGCTCCCGGCAAAATGTAAGCAGACTGTTTCTCTCGTTTCTCCGGGCTTGTCGGAAGCCTCTGATGCGCGGGAAAATAATAGGATTCGTCAATTAAACTCATTTGCAGAAAAGAGTGCGCAAAGAACGCGCTCTTTTCCCTCTTTTCGGTTCGGGCTTCCCATCGCGCGGATCGATGGGCATCGGGACATGCGTTTTTCCTTCAAGCATCTGATTTTTGCGGCAGCTGCCGCAGCGTACGCTGCCGGTGCGGCGCTTCCGGCTCAGGCGGCAGCGTCGAACGCTGCGGCGGTGAAGACGGCCGCAAAGTCGGCAAAGCCCGCGAAGGCCGCGCCTAAAAAGGCAACGGCAAAGAAGACCTCCGTCAATCGCCAGAAAGCCTCTGCGAAGAAGGTTGCCATTCAGAAAAAGCGTCCCGTGAGGCGCGCAAAGGTTCGTCGCGCCGGCATGTCGCCTTCGCAGGCAACGCTGGCGGGCCTGAGAAAAACCGAGGATCCCCTGATGCTCGGCAGCTCCGTCGCTTATGTGATGGATCAGGATACGGGCGAGGAGCTCGTCGTGAAGAACGCCGACGTGCCGCTTCCCATTGCCTCCGTCACGAAGCTCATGACCGCGCTCGTGATTGCCGAGAGCGACCTCAGTCTCGATGAAAAGGTGCGCATCACGCGCGAGGACTACGTCCGCTCGACCGCCCGCTCCAAGATGGCGAACGGCATGCGGATTACCCGCGAAGCGCTCCTCAAGGCTGCACTCATGTCGAGCGACAACCGCGCAGCGCATGCGCTCGCCCGCACGTACCCCGGCGGAAAACGCGCTTTCGTTGCCAAAATGAATGAGCGCGCAGCGGAGCTCGGCATGTCGGACTCCGTCTTTGCGGATCCGACCGGGCTCGACAACCGCAACCATTCGACTGCGCGCGATCTCGGCAAGCTCGTCGCCGCCGTCTATCAGTATCAGGAAATCCGGGATGCCTCGACGCAGCCCGTGGCGAGGATCACTGCGGGGAAGAGGAGCGTCCGTCTCGCGACCACGAACCGCCTCATCGGCGACCCTTCCTGGAAGATCGGCATTCAGAAGACGGGCTTCACGACGGCCGCAGGCCGCTGCATGGTGGTCCAGAGCGACGTGGGCGAACGGCGCCTCGTGATGGTGGTGCTTGATTCGCCGAGCAACGCAAGGCGCGCCAACGACATGCGCACGATGCGCGACTATGTCGCGGCGGAAAATCAGTTCAGCCAGGAATTCGCCGCCGTCGCCCCATGGGTGATTTTCTGACCTCAGGCCGGCAATTCGCGATGCAAAGCCTCTGCATGGAAAAAGTGCGGGGGCTTTCTTTTTGGGGACCGCTCCATTAAAGCGGCAGAAGCAAGGCCCGCCGGCTCCGGAGAGGAGGCCTAAGCGGGCCTGAAGGCTGTCAAATTGTCAGGGACGCCCCCCGGACTCAGGCGCTTTTCGCTTCGTCCGGAATGGCGCCCGCCACAATTTCGGCAATATCGGCAATCCGCACATCCTCGGCGTCCTTTCCGCTCACGGCGCGGGCGCTCTCGAGCATCGTGAGGCAGTGCGGGCAGGCCGTGGCGACGGATTTGGCGCCGGTCTCCCGGAGCGCTTCAAGACGGATCACGTTGATGCGCTTCTTGCCGTTCTGCTGATCAGTCCACATCTGGCCGCCGCCCGCGCCGCAGCAGAAGGTTTTTTCTCCGGCTTCCTGCGGGAAGGTCTTGTTGGGCCGCAGGGCTCCGAGCACCTCGCGGGGCGCTTCGACAATATGGTTCTGGCGCGCAAGGTAGCAGGGATCGTGCCAGACGGTGAGTTCATCCGTTACGCCCCCTTCGAGCCTGAGCCGCCCGGACGTCATGAGTTCCCGGATGAAGGTCGGATGATCAATGACGGTGAATTTTCCGCCCTCGAATTCCGGGTATTCGTTCCCGAGCGTATTGAAGCAGTGCGGGCAGGCGGTAAGAATCCTTTCAAACGTGTAGTGCGAAAGGTTTTCAATGTTTTCCTGCGCGGCCGTCTGATAGAGATATTCCTCGCCCAGTCGGCGAGCAAACTCCGCGTGGCAGCGCTCTTCGGCGAGGACGGCGAAGTTGACGTCCGCGGCGCGCAGGATCTTCACCATGCTCCTTGCAATGCGGCGCGCCCTGCGGTCGTAGCTCGCGGCGCATCCGACCCAATAGAGCACGTCGTAGCGTTCGCCTTCCTGGGCCACCGGTACGTCAAGGTCCTTCGCCCAGTCCATCCGCTCATAGGGGTCGAGCCCCCAGGGATTGCCGACGCTCGCGGTATTTTCAAGCGCAGCGGCGGCGCCCTCCGGGAATTCGCCGGCTTCAAGCGCAAGATGGCGACGCATCTCGACGATGAGATCCGGAGTTTGGATTTCAGCCGGACAGGCGCGGGCGCATGCGCCGCAGGTCGTGCAGGAGAAGAGTTCCTCGTGCGTGACGATGTCGCCCACGAGCTTCTTCCCGTCGGATTCGCCCTCCTTCACGCGGTCGCGGAGCTTCATCACGATCGTGCGGGGCTTGAGGGGCGTCCCGGCGCGAACGGCCGGGCAGACATCATTGCAGCGGCCGCATTCCACGCAGGCGTCAAGCGCTGCGCGGTCCGTCCAGCGAAGCTGCGTGACGGAGGAAAGTCCGAAGGTCTCCTGCTCTTCAATGTTGTCGATCTTTTTGAGGGCGCCGTTGGGGCCGGGCTTTCTGACTGCGATCCCCATGGGGGTTCTGTAGAGATGCGCATAGAAAGTAAAGGGGATCGTCGCAATGAAGGCGAGCGCGGCGAGGCCGTGCACCACCCACAGAATGATGTGCGCGGATTCAAGCGCCGGAGTGCCGGCGCCTGTTGAGAGGAAGAGCTTTGCGAGAAGCGCGCCGACAGGAGAAAAATTCATCCACTGAGGCTGCTGCACGGCAAGGCGAAGCCCTTCGATCACGTATCCCGAGAGAATGATGAAGGCGAGGCTTGAGTAAGCGCAGACAAAGCGCGCGTCGCGGGGAAGGTCCGAGGGCGTATACCAGCGGCGGTAGACGCCGAAGCCGATGGCAAGGAGAACCGCCAGACCGGCGATGTCAAGCGCGAGCTTATAGAAGAGGTAGATGTTTCCCTTCAGAAACTGCGTTCCGAAGACGTAGTGGCCGACGTCCCAGTCAAGCGTGGCAGTGGCCGTGCCGAGAAAGAGCACGAAGAAGCCGAGAACCAGGATGGCATGCATGCGGCCCGCCTTGGTTTCGCGGATGCGCGACTGGAGGGCGACTTCATTGAGGAGTCGATCCCTGCGCGCAGGGTCGGCGGCGAGCTTGTCGCTGCGGGACTTCTGCCAGCGCCTGACATTGAGGCAGATGCCCCAGGCGCAGAGTGCGATGGTGACGGCGGCGAGGAGGTAGACGCCGATTTCGCCCCAGAGCGGGACGTTCCAGAAAGCAGGGCGGATGGGAAAGTCCGCGGGCATAGGAGCGGTCATTCTTCTTCTTGGTCGAAAATGCGGGACGGCTTCGCTAATCAGAGTCGAGGCCGAATAAAAACGTCACTTTAACGGGCTTTGTTGAGATGCGCGTGAAGAAGCAAAGGGGAAAACCCTGATATTTTCCAGGGAGAGATTTCAGGCACTCAACGAGCAGGCAAAAGAAAACCCGCACCACCAGGTCAGTGGTACGGGTTTCAATTTTGGTTGCGGGGGAAGGATTTGAACCTCCGACCTTCGGGTTATGAGCCCGACGAGCTACCGGACTGCTCCACCCCGCGGTAAATCCGGTCTGCTTCAGAAGCAGAGATTGAGATTATGCAGACTAAATTCCAGTTTGTCAAGAGCTGGAGAAAAATAATTGTGCTTTCGATGTGCACAGACTGCGGAGAATGAATTTGGAGCTTCACGGATCGACCGCATGTCATCACAAACATGCAGCCTTCAGAAAGAAGAAAAACTAGATCGTTATAATTAATCGATTTTCCCTGCTTCTGCCCCTCAGGAGGGAGCTGAAGCTTTCGTACGCTTACTTTAAGCCTGAAGTCATGCTCTACAACATTGCCCGGCGCATTCTCTTTTCGATGAACCCCGAGACGGCTCATCACGTCATCATGGCGAACCTCGACTGGGCGGTCCAGCTCGGTCTCACGAATCTCGTGACGCACATGCCCGATGATGATCCCATTGAAGTGATGGGACTGCGTTTCCCGAATACGATTGGCCTCGCGGCCGGCATGGATAAGGACGGCGAACGCGTTTCCGCCTTCGGCGGCCTCGGCTTCGGCCACGTTGAGATCGGCACGATCACGCCGCTTGCTCAGCCGGGCAATCCCAAGCCCCGTCTTTTCCGCCTGATTCCTGCGGGCGGCGTCATCAACCGCATGGGCTTCAATAATGAAGGCGTGGACAAGGTTCTGCAGAACCTTCGTTCCGCGGATGCCTTCCGCCTGCGCGGCGGCATCCTCGGCATCAATATCGGCAAGAATGCCGTGACGCCGATCGAGAATGCGCTTTCCGACTACGAGAAGTGCCTCGACAAGGTCTACGATGCTGCGGACTACATCGCCATCAACATTTCCTCGCCCAATACGAAGAACCTTCGTCAGCTCCAGGGCGCCGGCGAACTCGAACACCTTGTTTCGGGCATTGTCGCCAAGCGCGAGGAACTGAAGGCTGCCCGCAACGGCAAGCACGTTCCGATCGCTGTCAAGCTCGCCCCCGATCTTGAGAACGACGACATTCTGCGCTGCGTCGACACGCTGATTGAAAAGGGCATCGACGGCGTGATCTGCACGAACACGACCATCAACCGCAAGGGCGTTGAGGGTCTCCTTCACGCCGAGGAAACGGGCGGCCTTTCTGGCGCTCCGCTCCGCGAGCGCTCCACCGCCGTCGTCCGCCTCGTTGCCGAACACGTCAAGGGCGAAATCCCGATCATCGCCTCGGGCGGCGTCATGACGGGTTCGGATGCCGTCGAAAAGATGGAAGCCGGCGCCAAACTGGTTCAGCTCTTTACGGGCTTCATCTACAACGGTCCGAAGCTGGTTGCGGACAGCGTTGAGGCAATTGCCGCCTGGCGCAGGAAGCAGAACAGCTGATTGAAGCGCTTTCAGCGACTATCGGCGGAAGGAGGCGTTCCAAGCATTGAAGAGTGTCCTGGGGCGCCTCTTTTTGTAATGAAACCAGGGAGAACTGCACAATGCGGCTTTTTGTTGCGCTCAATCTGCCCGGAAGAGTCGAACGCGAGGTCTGGGCCTACATGGAAAAGTTGAGAAGAAGCTACCCGAAGGCCGGGCGCTTCAGCCGCCGTGAAAATCTGCACCTGACGCTCGCCTTCATCGGCGAAGCCGATGAAGCTGCTGCCGGACGCATCGCATCAGAACTCCTCACTTTGCCGCCTCATGCGCTCTCGATGGACCTTGCCGGCACCGGCGTTTTCCGAAGCGGCATTCTCTGGGCAGGACTCCGGGAAAAGAATGAGCTCGAAAAAATGAGCCTCGAGGTGCGCGAAGTCCTGAAGCGGCTCGGCATCCCGTTTGACGCGAAGTCCTTCCGTGCGCACATTACGCTCGCGAGAGACTGGAAGGGACCAGAACCTGAGTCGCTTCCTCAATTGCCGAGAATGACGGGCCTTCAGCCCGGTGTTCTCCAGGCACGACTTTTTGAGTCTTACCGGAACGAGCGGGGAGCCGTCTGCTATCGGCCGATTGCCGCCCAATAAGGAATCAGGGCGTCACCGCCACGAGACAGCCGGCGCGGGCCTGGGCTGCATAGAGCTTCAGAACGCAGTGGCGCGTTCCCCGGGCGGTTACATCAGCAAGACCGAGGAGCTGCCCGGCAGCGCTGAAGACGGGGTAGGAATGCTGGTCGGAGAGAAGGCTTTCCGAATCAATGCAGTAGAGCATGGTGTCGTTGCCTTCCGTGCGTGCGTAGTAGACGCGGCAGTAGCCCTGTTTTGCAAGGCTTCTTCCGCCGAAATAAACGAGAAGCAGGAGAGAAATGCTGCTCACGAGGAATACCGCGAACGAACGGAGCGCGAGCTGCAGGGAGTCCGTTCCGAAAAAGCGCATGAAGAGCGAATAGGAGTGTTCTCGATATTCGTCCAATGACGGGTAGAGCTTCAGCGTCCAGCGGCGCATCGAATGCCGGTCAGCTTCTCCCGGGTCTTCGGCGATGATGCTGTAGTCGCCGGGACGGGCGTCCTTGCTGGCGCTGATGGAAGCGTGCCACCGCATGTCGGAGCGGATGGCGGAACTCGAGAAGCGAAGGGACTCGACTGAGATGGAGGGCGTGATCGGCGTTATGCGGATAAGAAGGTTCGAAGCTTTCTGATCCGGCAGCGTGCCGGAAATCATTTCAGAGGTGCCCGGAACCAGAGCAATTTCGCCTTCGGGCGCCCGAAGGCCGGCGATCAGCGAATCAAGAGAGGCAACGATGCCGAGCACAATCGCCATGACGGCGCAGGCGGCAAATGCGCGCTTGACAGTACGCAGTGCTGCTATTGAGCGCGGAAGATTGTGTCCGCGTCCTTTGTACATTGACCTCTCCCTTATTAGAAACCGCCCGAATGCTAATGCATCGGACGGCCCTTTCCTTCGGTTCGCAAAACAAATGGCATGCAGCCCTATTCTGCGGATCGCTGGCGGCAGCGGTTCTACTCCGCCTAAGCCGCTCTCATTCTATGGGGCTGCAGGCAGAGGAGAGAAAAATTTACTGAGTAGTCCGCCTGATTGGAGGTGATGCGCCGCAACGAAAATATTTTTTCCCGGACTCTTGACAAGAACATGCAGGACAAGGATAATTCGCATCCTGCTTCGGAAACGAGGCAGCAAAAACAAGCAGCTCTGAATTGAAATTAAAAAATCTTTTTACGAGCCCTTGACAAAAGGAAACGACTTCTATATGATTTCGATCCTTCGCTGATCAAACAGCGAAAAGTTCTTTAAAAATCAGATTCAACGAACCGATAAGTGTGAACATCGGAAAGCTTGAGGAGCTCCTGAGGAGCGCCGGAATTTCACGATTCCGGAGACTC
>NZ_WEHX01000257.1 GCF_009183815.1 Sutterella seckii
CAGCTTGCCGCGTCAGTCTGTTAACTGACCTGGATGCAGTTCTTCACTCACGAAACGCTTACGGGATCTGTAGCCCTAAAAACGACCCGTGAACTCAGGTTAACAGTCTCACAAAATAGGTTGATCTAGATCAAGTCCCGGAATCTTTTCTGGGATTTTTTTAATTTTGCATTCATTACTATGCCAAGCCAGAGGCTCAGGCCTATGTTTGTGAACAGGCGATTCGCCTGCACCACGAAGGTTGGACCAACGTTGACATCGCCAAACACTTCAATGTTCACCCGAACACTGTCGGGAAGTGGCATTAGATGTCATACTAACTTTCGCCACCCCTTCAACCTTTCATGGAGTGGCAAAACATGCGATATTCGCAGGAGTTCAAAGACAACGTCGTAGCG
>NZ_WEHX01000258.1 GCF_009183815.1 Sutterella seckii
GCTCTCTAAAAGTGGTAAATCCCTCGATGATGTGCTGACATTTTTGGGGCGTTAACGAACCTCCTGGCTTCGAGAGTAGAAAATCGCTGGAAATTCACGCCTGAAGTTCGGGAATGCGTCCGAGCTGGAACTTGAGCTGCCGATAAGCGTTTCTCAGAAGCTCCGTGCTGTTCGTTTTCGCCTGGTCGATCGACGCAAAGATGCGTTCCTTTGCAATCTCATCGAAATGAACGGTCGAGGCGCCGGGAAGCCTTTTCGACTCGACGGAAATAAAGCGGCGCATGTTGTCCTTCACGTAGGACGTCAACTTCCAGCGTTTTTCTACTCCCTACCCAGAGGTAGCTTAAAAACGGCAACGGTTGCCTGAAATAACCACAAAAATGACTTGCGCTTC
>NZ_WEHX01000259.1 GCF_009183815.1 Sutterella seckii
AATCTGGATATCGAATTGAATTGAGGCATCCACTTTCAAGATGCCATGAGAAAGACGCCGATTTCGTCTTGCTGAATAAGCACTGTTGAAGTGCGCTCCGCGCACTTCTTGGGGCTCCGCCCCAAACCCCGCGTTCGCCGCCACGTGGCTCGGAAGGTAGGCAGGGCTTCGCCCACCTACCTCCCAAGCCAAAGGCTCTGCGCTGCTGTCGGCTCTGTCAAGGGCGACGGCGGCATATTCTCGGCCCTTCGGGCCTGCGATATACGCCTCTGCCCTTGACAGCTCCGCCATCAGCGCCAGTTACACTACAGTTCTTTTGTTATCGTAATTGTCCTGTTTTTCGTTTAAAAACAACAGTTTTCGTTCCCACTGTAGATCAAAAAAATGT
>NZ_WEHX01000260.1 GCF_009183815.1 Sutterella seckii
TAATACTCGAGCGCAGGAACCTCAGCCAGGCCCTTGACAGGGTCGAGAGAAACGATGGCGCCCCGGGAGTAGACGGAATGCGCACGGATGAACTCCGCCAGCACATTTGTCGTCACCCGCACGAGCTCACGGAAGCGATCCGGGCCGGGACATACCGACCCTCTCCAGTCCTGCGTACCGAAATTCCAAAGGAGGAATCCGGCAAGTTCAGAGAATTGGGCATCCCCACCGTGCAGGACCGGCTGGTTCAGCAGGCCATTGCACAGGTACTCAGCTTCTACTACGACCCTACTTTCTCCACCCGAAGCCATGGTTTCAGGCCGAACGAGAAAGCGCACAACGCGATCTATGACGTGCTGGACGCGGCTGACAAGGGATACAGA
>NZ_WEHX01000261.1 GCF_009183815.1 Sutterella seckii
TAGCAGGCGCGGCGATCATGAAGGATCGTCGGCGTCTTTCCGCGCGGCGCGTAGCCTCGGATCCAATTGGTGTCCTGCTGGACAGCGGTTTCGTCTTCCCAAAAAATGGTGGCTTTTTCCTTTTTGGCACGCTCAGCAATAGCCGGGTAGTCTGTTTCAAGCCAGCGCTGGACCGCAGCATCATCCTGCTGAATCGCTTTCTTTTTCGGACGCTGAGGCGTCATGCCCCACGAACGCAGGTAGCGGCGTACCGTTGAAAGGTCGAGCTGTCTGCCGAACTCTCTGTAGATGAGCTGACGCACTGCCTTGGCCGTCCACAAGGCAAAGTCGAACTTCAGCTGCGCGGGATTCTTATCGCCAATCCAGTTGGCG
>NZ_WEHX01000262.1 GCF_009183815.1 Sutterella seckii
GGCTAAGTGGAAAACGAAGTGGGAAGGCTAAGACAGTCAGGAAGTTGGCTTAGAAGCAGCCATCCTTCAAAGAAAGCGTAATAGCTCACTGATCGAGTCTTCCTGCGCGGAAGATGTAACGGGGCTAAGTCGATAACCGAAGCCGCGGATTCAACTGTAAAGGTTGAGTGGTAGGGGAGCGTTCCGTAAGCCTGAGAAGGCGGACCCGCGAGGGCCGCTGGAGGTATCGGAAGTGCGAATGCTGACATGAGTAACGTTAAAGCGGGTGAAAAGCCCGCTCGCCGCAAGCCCAAGGTTTCCTGCTCTACGTTCATCGGAGCAGGGTGAGTCGGCCCCTAAGGCGAGGCTGAGAAGCATAGCTGATGGGAAC
>NZ_WEHX01000263.1 GCF_009183815.1 Sutterella seckii
ACTAACCTTTAGATTTCAGTTAGTTGCCTTAAATCAAAACTAAGCCGGGATATGAATTTCTTTCAGACTCTGTTAACGGATTCCTGGGAATTCACGTAAATATGCAGTCGACGATGATTGAAGTCGGCGGCGCGCTCAACTATACCGATACGGATCTTGATCTCGTCAACGGCAGCGGCGACGGGGACATTTACGGCGCTGCGCTCTATGCCTCCCGCCTCTTCGAAAACGGCAGCTTCATCGACTTAATCGGCCGCTACGGACATCTTATTAACATAGGCACAAAATAGTTGACAAGCGGCTACGGTTATGTTATAATTGATAAATGAGTTATGAAGATAAAACCACCACAACCCTCGACGGCCG
>NZ_WEHX01000264.1 GCF_009183815.1 Sutterella seckii
CCGATACGCAGACGACATGGTGATCTTCTGCAAAACAAAGAGGGCCGCAGAACGAGTGTGCGCATCAATCACAGAATTTATCGAGAAGAAGCTCCTGTTGAAGGTTAACCGAGACAAAACCAAGGTTTGCCACATCGCGAACAGCGAGTTGAAATTCCTTGGGTACGGTTTCTATTACGACAGAGCAAAGCATCGCATCCTGCCGAGGCTACACCGGAAGACAAGGGCCAAATTTAAGAAGGCAGTTGAGGAGCGGACTCAGCGCACAACGGGGAAAAGTCTGAAGGACTATACAACCGACCTGAGGAAGTACATCATCGGCTGGTTCAACTTCTATAAGCTGGCGCAGTTCAAAGGTTGGG
>NZ_WEHX01000265.1 GCF_009183815.1 Sutterella seckii
CTTCCCATTCCGAACAGGACAGTGAAACGTCTCCGCGCCGATGATAGTTGGTTGTATTTCCAGTGAAAGTAGGTCATCGCCAGGCTCCCTACAAACGAAACCCCTGTTGGCTTAAGGCCGGCAGGGGTTTTCGCTATTTATGAGAGGGTTGACTTTTCAACGCGCTGCCGACAAGGCAGCGAGAAAAAAGTTTAAAAACGCTCTTGACAAACAGACTAAGCTTCCGTAAAATGCAAAGTCTGCGCTGAACGAAAAGATTCAGCGAAGTTCTTTAAAAATCAGATTCAACGAACCGATAAGTGTGAACATCGGAAAGCTTGAGGAGCTCCTGAGGAGCATCGGAATTTCACGATTCCGAAGACT
>NZ_WEHX01000266.1 GCF_009183815.1 Sutterella seckii
CGCGCTACGACGTTGTCTTTGAACTCCTGCGAATATCGCATGTTTTGCCACTCCATGAAAGGTTGAAGGGGTGGCGAAAGTTAGTATGACATCTAATGGGAATGCGTGCGCAATTCCTTTAACGCAGGCGGTGACGCCGACAAGATCCTTTCCGTGGCTCGCTATCTTGTGGCCACCGGTGATCCCGTCAATCGAATCGATTCCTGGCAGCTTGATCATGACGTGCCTTACCGTCCGGGACTTAGTCCGGATGTCTGCTATGAGCTTTTCGATCAAGTGGGGCACAACGAAACCGGCATGCAGTCGCTGTTTACTCGTCTCGCGCATCTGAGCGATGAAGATTCGGCGGTGCTTGCCTT
>NZ_WEHX01000026.1 GCF_009183815.1 Sutterella seckii
CTCGAGCAGATGACGGAACTGGAGAATCGTGGATTCGTCCGGCGTACGGTCCGCCAGCGCCAATCCCACGAATTTTCGAGCAGTAGAGTTCTCGTGAAGGAAGTCCTCCATCTGGGGATCGCTCATGTTGTAGGCGATCTGAAGCAGATGGATCCGGAGCATCAGTTCAAGAGGAAAGGGCTGCCGACCGCGGCGGCCTGACTCGTAGCAGAAGGGCTGAATCAGTGCAAGAAGATCTGCCCGGTCGACATCATGGATTCGGAAGGTACGGTCAACCTTCCCGTCAAGGGCGGCAAGCACTTTAAGGAAGTGTCCATGGGCGGCTTCGGCGGCTCCATGAAGAACATCGCCATCGGGTGCGCCGACGGCCGGATCGGGAAGCGCGAGGTGCACGGCGTTGCCGACGAGAATGCCGCGTGGTCGGCGTGGCCCGGGAAGGAGCTCCTAATGGAAAACATGGCGGAGTCCGCGAAGGCCGTCTGCGACCATTTCGGGAAGAAGATCGTCTTCATCAACGTGATGGGCCGCATGACGGTTGACTGCGACTGCGCGGGCAGGAACGCCGCGGAACCCACGATTCCCGATATCGGCATTCTCGCCTCGACCGATATTCTCGCAATCGATCAGGCGTCGGTGGATCTCGTTTAAGCGCGCCCCGAGAATCAGCGTCACGACCTCGTTCAGCGCATTGAAACGCGCCATGGCCTGAGGCAGCTTACTTACATGAAGGAGCTTGGCATGGGGAACGACAAGTATGACCTCATCAAGGTCGCCTGAGGATCTTCCCAGAAGGCAGAAAAGCCCTGAACGGAATGCGGGCATGGATCAAGTTGTCCGGCTTCCTTCATGGCGTTTTTGTTTCAAACTCAGCTGCTCACTGCTTTCCTGCGCGCAATTGCGAGGACGATGAGCTCAATAAAGCCGAGAACGGGCACGAATAGGAGAATCGCCCACCAGGTGGACCGCCCGATGTCTCTCAGGCGCGCTGCAGCTGCACAGATCGTGCACCAGGTGACGCCGAGCGCGGCAATGAGAACGAGGAGGGCTGCGAGCGACCCGCCGTGGTGAAGTCCGTGATCCGGGGCCAGTGGACTATTTCCCCCGAACCAGCTCGAAATGAAGTTGAGGATGAGGCTCGCGATGATGAGGAGCACCATGCGGATCAGAAATTCCTTGCGGCCGATGCGGCCCTTGAGCGAAAACATTTGTTAGCCTCCTTCCTCTTTCCGGATGCTCAATCGGGGAACTTTCTATTCTATGCGTTCGGGCGAGGCTTTCTAATAGAAAAAGGCAGTTCTTCGAGAGCTTTCTGCTGACAGAGAAGCGCAGAACGTAGAAGAATGAAAGTCTCAGGCTAAATCAATTTTCCAAGCAATCAGAGCGCGCATTCTCCATGTCTCAAGACGTCATCAGTCTCGTTATCGATTCCTTCTGGAAGATTCTGCTCCCCGGCCTAACGGTGACGATTCCGCTCACGGCCGTGAGCTTTGCGCTTGCGATGGTGATTTCCATTGCGGTGGCGCTCATCCAGTACCGCGGCACTCCGATTCTCACGCCGATCACGCGCTTCTACATCTGGGTGATCCGCGGCACGCCGCTCCTCGTGCAGCTCTTCGTCGTCTTCTACGGGCTCCCGCACGCCGGGATCCTCATCAACCCCTGGACGGCGGCGATCATCGTCTTCTCGATCAACGAAGGAGCGTACTGCGCAGAAACGGTCCGCGCGGCGCTTGAGAGCGTCCCGGCGGGGCAGCTCGAAGCCGGGCTCTCCACCGGCATGTCGTGGCTTCAGGTCGTGCGGCGCATCATTCTGCCTCAGGCCATGCGCACGGCCTTCCCGACCCTCGGCAATTCGCTCATTGCCATGGTGAAGGATACGAGTCTTGCGGCCAACATCACCGTGACGGAAATGTTCATGACGACGCAGCGCATTGTGGCGCGCACCTACGAGCCCCTTGTTCTCTACATCGAGGTGGGCCTCATTTATCTGCTTTTCTGCACCGTTCTCACGCGCATTCAGCGTGCGGGCGAAGAGAAGCTCCGCTTCTACGGCCGCCGCTGATTGAGAGGAGGTGAGGGAAAATGGCTGAAACCTTCTATCGGATTGAGAATTTAAGGAAAGCGTTCGGCGACGCGGAAGTATTGAGAAGCGTCACGTTTGAGCTGAAGGAACGCGATGTCTTCGCGCTCATCGGCCCGAGCGGGGCAGGGAAGACGACGCTTCTGCGCTCCATCGACTTTCTCGACCGTCCCGACGGGGGCGTCATGACCTTTAAGAACAAAAGGATAGAGCTCGCCCATGCGAAGCCTCACGACATCCGGGAGTACCGCAAGCGCACGTCCTTCGTCTTTCAGAACTTCAATCTCTTCCTCAACAAAACGGCGCTTGAGAACGTTACCGAGGGCCTCATCATGGCGCACGGGATGCCGAAACGCGAGGCAGAGGCGCGCGGCATGGCGCTTCTCGAAAAGGTCGGCATGAAGGACCATGCCGGGAAGTACCCGAGCGAACTCTCGGGCGGCCAGCAGCAGCGTGTTGCCATTGCCCGGGCGCTCGCGCCTGATCCGGATCTCATTCTGCTCGACGAACCCACCTCAGCGCTCGATCCAGAACGCATCAAGGAAATTGAAGGGCTTCTCAAGCTTCTGGCAGGCGAAGGCCGCACGATGATCATCGTGACGCACGACCTCGCCTTTGCGAGAAAGGTTTCGACCCGCACGGCCCTCCTTGAGGGCGGCGTCATCGTTGAGGAAGCCCCGACGGAAATCTTTTTTACTGCTCCGAAGGAGCCGAGGACGGAAGAGTTCCTCCGCGGCTTCGGAAGCGACCATTCATAGGACTTTAAGAAATGACGACAACTTTCATCAGCAGAACCTCCCGGCGCGCGTCATCGCCGCCGCCTTTGCCGCGGGTGCGCTCATTCTTACGGGGTGCGGGGAAAAGTCGGAGCCGACCCCCTCCGCTCAGACCAGTGCCGCTCCGGCTGCTGGCGCTTCCGCCGCGAAGGATGATCTTCTCGCGCGGGTCATGAAGAAGGGCGAAATCACCATTGCCACGGAAGGCACCTGGGCCCCCTGGACTTATCACGATGAAAAGAATGCGCTGACGGGCTTCGACGTTGAGCTCGGCCGCCAGATCGCCGCGAAGTTGGGCGTCAAGGCCCACTTCATTGAAGGAAAGTGGGACGGACTTCTTGCCGGCATCAGCGCGGGGCGCTTCGACATCATGATCAACGGCGTCGACGTGACGCCCGAGCGCTCGAAGGCATTCCTCTTCACCGAACCCTATGCCTTCAACCGCACCGTCGTCATGACGAAGACGGATTCCGACAAGGTGAAGACGCTTGACGACCTGAAGGGCCTCACCACGGCCAACACGATTTCGAGCACCTACGCGGAAATTGCGGAGGCGCACGGCGCGAAGGTGACGGGCGTCGACGACCTCAACCAGACTTTCGAACTGCTGCTCTCGGGCCGCATCGATGCAACGCTCAACGCCGAGGTCACGTACCACGACTACATGCGCGCGCACCCGGATGCTCAGATCAAGATTGCTGCCGTCGACCCGGACGTGATCCCGGTGGCGATCCCGATGAAGCCGGGCGAGGACTCCGCTTCCATGAAGGCGAAGCTCGACGAGATCATTGAAGGGATGAGGAAGTCCGGTGAGCTCGGGAACCTCTCCAAACAATTCTTTGGCGGAGATCTGACGCAGCGCTGATCGCGCTTGAAGCACGCATAATCGCTTCTGAAAACCGCCCGTGAGCTTAATGGTTTCCGGGCGGTTTTAGTTTTGCAGGTACGCGTGGTTTTGAATTCGTATTGGGAATTGTTGCAGAAATGAATGGGCTGCAAGCTCCCGCCAAGGATGCCGAAGTTCAATCACGAGAACTCTTCTTTCATGCGGCAGATTATCGCGGGACCGACGATGCGCTGAGGAACCTGCTTCTGCAAGTACCGGAAGATGACGGGATGAAGGCGCTGGGGATTTCCGATCACGATTCGCGAATCGCCTGATATCCTTAGTAACGGAGCCGTGCTCGCCGGAGGTTTCCAAGGCCTCCGGCGGTCAAAGACTAAAACATGGACGCCAGGACAACTATCAGAAATTTTGTGCACGCTTATCTCAACGTAGATTGTTGTTTTATAAGGTGCTTCGTATTCCCTTCGGCACTGCTTTGCTCCGACGCTTCGGGTGTGATAATCTTGTGTCACTAGGGTGTTGGTGATAGGGCATCCCTAGCCTCCAGAGGGCCTCACTGTTCGAAGCGGTGCGGCCCTCAGTTTTTTAGGGTTTCGAAATCAACGGCAACCCGAGATGGAAATGCCGCGATTCGACGAACTCCTAACGCCCAAATCCCTCGCCCGTTCCTGCCTCCATTCAGGACTGCGGATCGGATGATTTTACCGACAGCAGCGAGTGTTTCGACAATCAGGTCATGACGTTATTTTCGATTGCGATTGAATATGTGTGCTCGTCAACGAGAGACGATTCCGCTTTAACGAATCAGATCTCCTCTGAGATTGACGTTGCAAAGCTGAAAGGAATCAATTGAAAACGTCAGCGCATGCCTCCTCGTGTTCGGGTAGCCGGGCATGATGGCTCCGGAGATGTCTGTCAGATCTTCCAACACCAGCTCGTTCTAAAGAGCAGGATCAGATCGGAACGCGGGGACAGAAGCCAAATCAATTGCTGTGAGAAAATATCAGTTTTAGCCATAGAGTCCCCATGCATTCCCCGATCCGCCTGAGACCCTTCCAGCTTTCCGACCTCGACACCTTCGCAGACGCCTACGACAAAACCTGGGGCTGGGAGCTCTCTCCCGACCCGGAGCGCCCCGAAAGAATGCGGCACGCCTTCGTCTATGTGATCGGGAACCTTCTCAAGTCGGACGTGATCCGCGTCGCCGAACTCCCCGACGGCCGTCCCGCGGCGCTCATGTGCGCGCGGCTTGATCCGAAGTCTGAGCCCGTCGCTCCTGACGCTGAACTCACGGGACTCCGTGAGCGTCATCAATCGCTCGCAACGCTCCAGAAGGAAACGGAGCTCGGACGATCCTGCCTCGGGTTCGAGGAGAGGCTCCATTCGGTAAACCGCAAGATGCTCGCCGACTATGTCGCGAGGGCCGGCGGCTCTATGGATGACCGGCCTGAACTCGTCTTCCTGATCGCGCATCCGATTGCGAGAAGACGGGGCTGTGCGGGAGCGCTCCTCAGGCTCTTTGAGTCGGAAGCGCGGCAAAAGGGCGCCGGTGAAGCCGTGCTCTTTACCGACAACGACTGCGTGACCGCGATCTATACGCGGAACGGCTGGAGACGGGAGGGCGAAGTCCCCTGGAAGATCGATGAGAATGAGGATTTCAAAAGCTGGCTCTACGTCAAAACCTTCTGAAATGCAGGGAAGAGGGCAAAAAAAGCCGGACCGGAGGCAATATGCGCCTCTCTGGTCCGGTGATGTCCAATAGAAATTGACCTCAAACTTTGCGCCTTCCTCGGGAAAGGAGAGAGAAAAACCGAAGAGAAGGCGAATCAGACTTGGATGGGCCCGGATCTCCGGGGATACTCAGGCAATGACTGCCGGGTTCCCCCGGAATTTCAAGCCCGAAGCGCTGATCAGGCTTCCTTGTAGCCCGTCACATAACGGCCGGCCATGAAGCCGGAGGTATGCGCGAACCCGCAGGCGTTGCCGCCGCAGTAGAAGGCGCCGTGAACGCCCGCAACCGTTTCGCCGGCAGCGTAGAAGCCTTCGATCGGCTTCATGTCCCAGCCGAGAACCTGGAATTCTTCCGTGACGCGCAAGCCGCCGCAGGAGAGGTTGTTCCACGGGAACATGCGGATCATGCGCCACGGACCCTGTTCGAGCTTCCACTGCTGGTCGGTGCGGCCGAACTGGTTGTCGACCTTGGTTTCAACGGCCTTGTTCCAGACGGCGAGCTGATCCTTGAGGCCCTCAAGATTGACGCCGCTCTTTTCGCAGAGCTCTTCGATCGTGTCGCACTTCCAGAGGTTTTCGCCCTTTTCAAACTCAGCGAGAACGCGCTCTTCGGTCCAGGAGGGCAGACCCACGAGGGCGGAAAGCTTGATCTTCGAGAGCGTGCGCTGCCAGGTCGCCTCGTCGGCGAGGATGTAGTGGCAGCCGTCGGGGTTCGAAGCGAGCTTCGGCGTCACGTGGCAGATGCCTTCGCGTTCGGTGATGAAGCGCTTGCCGTTCTTGTTGATGAGGATGCCGCCCTGGCCGGAAATGAACCACCAGCGGCAGTAGGGGCCGTTGCGTCCGTGCGTCACGATGCCGCAGGGGTAGGAGGCGATGTACTGCATGTGCGACAAGGGCGTGCCCACGTCGCGGACGGCGATCATCATCGCTTCGCCGGTGTTGGAGGGGCCGCCGATCACGACGCCTTTGCCGGCAACGGAGGGAACCCAGCGGTCGAGCGATTCGGGCGAGCCCGTGATGCCGCCCGTCGCCATGACGACGCCCATGCGGGCGCGGCAGGTTACCTTTTTGTCGCCCGTGCCGCATTCAACGCCCACGACGCGGTTCGCCTTTTCGTCGAAGAAGAACTTCGTGAGGCCGCAGCCGTGATGAATGGCGAGCTTGCGGGCGGCGATTTCCTTTACAAGAACGTCGATGTAGTCGCGGCCCTTGAAGGAATCCTGGCGGTGCGCGCGCAGGTTCGAATGACCCGCATAGGGTTCGAGGTGGTGGGCGGCAAGGCCGTGGTCCTCAAGCCAGTCGAAGGCTTCGCCCGAATGCTTCGTGAAGCCGTAGACGGGTTCCTTGAGCGACTGGTGTTCGCCGTAGGCGATGATGTCGTCGGCAAAGGCCTTCCAGTCGTCCTTGCCCTTCGGGTCGGCCTTCTGCATTCTCGAGCCGCAGGCCGTGAAGAGGCCGCCGCAGAGGTTCGTGCCCGTATGGTAGGGAGAGAGGCCCTTGTCGAAGATTTCGACCTTGGCGCCGCGGTCGAACGCCTGGCAGGCGGCCATGAGGCCCGCACCGCCGCAGCCGAGAACGACGACGTCGGTTTCAATATCCCACTTGGCGGGAAGTTCATTCTTCTGGCTCGCGGCATGGGCGAGCGGGGCGGCGGCAGCGGCAGCAGAGGCTGCTGCGGCGCCGAGGAAGGAGCGGCGGGAGAAATTCTTAAGCGTCATGGCGAATCTCACTTCATCTTGATGTTGAAGTTGTGGCAGTCGTTGCACTCAAAGCGCGACTCTGCATGGAGGCTGTGGCAGTTCGTGCACTGCTGTTCGCCGCGGTGATTCATGTGCGGATTGGGATTCTTCTTCGCGGTGCGTTCGGCAACCTTCGCGTAGGAGCCGTGGCAGCCGAAGCAGGTCTCCTTGGGAGGAGCCTTCATTTCATTCTGGTGGCAGGTCGAGCAGGGGAGCTTCGCATGCGGGCCGTTGATCTTGGAAGGCATCGCAGCGGAGGCTGAGCCGGCAGAGCCGAGCGCGAGGAGCGCTGCGGCCATGACGCCGAGGAGAGCGGGTCGGAGGGTCATTTTTCTTTCTCTCACTGTTTATGGTCTTGATGGAGCCTGAGGCCTCATTAAGACCAGGGGCTCCGTCGGTCCGTCGGGACCGGGCAGGGCGGGAAGGTGCGGAACTCATGTTCCGCTCCTTCCCCTTGCGACTCATATTAAGAATGAGGAAAGAATTCCAATACCGCCCGCGGGAGGTATTGGGGGATCGTAGGAAAAACCTTGAAGCGCTCTTCTGGATATCAGGAGGCTTTCGCGCGGTCAGTGAGAGCGCGGACACGGCGCGCAGCTTCCCGACCCGCAATATCCCCGAAAACAAAGGCATCCGTGAGCCCGCAGCCGCCCACGCGCGCGGCGCCATGGACGCCTCCCGTCGTTTCGCCGGCGGCATAAAGCCCCGCAATCACCAGACCGTCGGGGCGGAGCACCTCTGCGCGCGGCGTGATCGCAATCCCGCCGCAGGAATAGTGAAGCGCAAAGTGCTCGCGACCGTAGAAGAAGGGAGGCGTCTCCACCGGGAGCCCCCGCATCGGGATCCCGAAGTCGTCGTCCCAGTGCTTTCTCACCGACCGGTTGTAGCGCGCGATTGTTTCTTCGAGCGCGGTATAGGGAACCCCCATGCCGCGCGCGGCTTCGTGAAGGGTCTGAGCCTCGCGCACCGTCCCGTCCATGAGCTTCAGGCCCAGCGTCGCCCCCTTGGGCGAGCGGGCGTCCGAGATCACCCACATGGCTTTAGAGGGCTGACTCGAGATCGCGCGTTCGATTTCCCGAAAGCCCGCGCCTTCGGAGACGAAGCGTTCGCCAGAGTCGTTGAGCCACACTTCGCCCCCGACATAGTCGAGAAGCCGTCCGCCCGCGAGCGGGAGCATCTGGAGCGCATCCATGTCAACGAGCTTCGCGCCCGCCATCTCGGCCATGAGGATGCCGTCGCCGTCAGCGCCGTCAAGAAGTTCGCCGCCCGCGCTCGCCGTGGTTTCAAGCTCGGGCGGGAGTTCGGGCGCAAAGCGCCGTCTCAGCGCTTTCGAAGCCGTGTAGCCGCCGGTCGCGAGCACCACCGCTTTTGTCCGGATCAGAACGGAATCGCCCGCCCGCGTCCTCGCGTAGAGGCCTTCGACGCTTCTGCCGTCGCCCGAAAGCAGAAGCCCTTCGGCGCGCGTGAGAAAACGCACCGCCGCATTGGTTTTTCGAAGCGCCGCCATCATCACCTGCACGTAGTCGTAGCCTGACTGCGGCGACCCCGAATTCCAGCTTCGGGCCGAGGGCGCCCCGACCGCCCGGAAGGGCGTCGTGATCCAGGTGATCCCGAGCGCGGATAGGCGCTCAACGGCTCCCCAGGAGCCTTCAGCAAGCGTCCGGGCGAGCTGAGGGTCGGCTCTTCCTTCGCCTGTTTCAAGAATTTCGTTCGTGAGTCCGACGATGCCTTCGGGGGACTTTTCGGCTGCGAGAGAGCCCGACGAAATGATCGTGTGGCCGCCCGCCATCGGGGCTTTTTCAAGGACGACGACGCGGCGCGCGCCTTCGCTGACGGTTGCGAGCGCTGCGGACAATCCAGCAGCTCCGGTGCCGACCACGACGACGTCGGCTTCCTCCTCGCGGGGAAGCGGCTCTGCCGAGAGTCTCCCGGCAATGAGGCCGGAACCAGCGGCGCCGGCAAAAAGGAAGAGCGTGCGCCGCTTCACGGGAGGCTCCCCGGCGCTTTGATGCCTTCCCCCGTGAGGCCGCATTCGCTCGCAAGCTGCCAGAGCTCGCCCGGCGAATGGACGCCGAGCTTCGCAAAGGCATTGGCGCGGTGCATCTTGACGGTTGAAACCTCAAGCCCGAGCGCGCGGGCGATTTCCTTATTGGCTTCGTTTCTGAGAACGTGCTCGGCAACGTCGCGCTCGCGGGGCGTGAGGGACTCGAAGCGCGAGCGCTTTTCGGCGAGCGCCGACTCCTCCGCCGACCTTGCGGCCGAAGCCGTGGCGCACTGGGCGACGCGCGCGACGAGGGCCATCGGATCAACGGGCTTTTCGAGAAAGTCCTCCGCACCCCGGTGAAGCGCCCGGACCGCGAGCGGTATGGAGCCGTGGGCGGTCAGAAAGAGGACCGGAATGCGCGAGCCCCGGCGGACGAGCTCCGACTGAACCTCGAGCCCGTCCATGCCGGGCATCTGCACGTCGAGGATGATGCATCCGGGACGAAGGAGGCTCTCGGCCTCGAGGAATGAAGCGCCGTCGCTCCAGGTTTCGACTTCCCAGCCCATGGACCGGAGAAGGAGCGCGCTCGAAGCGAGAAGCGCCTCGTCGTCGTCAATGATGCGGATGAGCGGGAGAAGCGTCTTTGGGGTCATGATGTTGGGTCTTCGGGGAAAGATTTCTTGTCCGTATTCTCGTCGGGGAGTGCGTCGGAGGCAAGGTCGAAGCGCACCTCGGCGCGAAGCCCCCTGCCGGGGAGGCGCGAGAGCTCAAGACGGCCGCCGTTCTCCTCAACGAGGTTCCTCACAATCCCGAGTCCGAGCCCGAGACCGTCCGATTTCCCGGAAGCGGAAACCCGAGAGAGGCGCGAGAAGGCTTCGTCGGAAAGGGGCTTTCCGTTGTCGTCGACCGCAACGGTGACTTCCTGTTCCGTGGAAGAGATCCTCACGGAAACCCTGCCTTCAGGATCATCCTTCACGGCCTCAATGGCGTTCTTGATGAGGTTGTGGAGAATGAGCTCAACCTCGAGGGCGTCCCCGAGAATGACGGGCGACCGTGCGGGCAGATGCGTCTCCACAGGGAGCGATGAAGAAAGCTTCACGCCCGCGAGCGCAGACCGGAGGACATCATTGATCCGGAGCCTCACGGGACGCGATTTTTCCGCACGCGCATAGCCGCGGACGCGGTCGACGATCCGCGCGATTCTTCTAGCCTGCATGTCCGCGCCGTCAATGGCAGTAATGAGCACCGGATCGGCCTGGGATTCCGTTCCGGGCGCAGGGAGCGGCGACGCCGCGGAAATGCCGGTTTTGAGCCGTGCGACGGCAAGGTAGTTGATGACCGCCCCCACGGGCTGCTTCAGTTCATGGGCGACGATGGCGCAGAGCTGACTGACGGCACCCATGCGCTCGAGCCTCGAGAGCCTTGAACGAACGTTTTCTTCCGAAGCCGCGAGGCGGTCGCGTTCGGCCAGAGCTGCCCGGAGATCCGCCGTACGGCGGCGGACAAGCTCCCGAAGCCGGAGTTCGGAAAGAAGGAGGAGCAGAATGAGTCCCGCAGCTCCGAGGATCCAGACGCGCCAGCGGCGCCAGAGGGCCGAAGGCGTCATCTCCTCGAGATAGGCCCAGGGTCCGATGTGAAGGCGTTCTTCCAAGGCCCGCACCGCATGAAAGTCGCTCGTCGGGTACCAGGAATATTCGCCGGCGCCGAGCCCGAGGAGGGCGAGCGTTGCCGAGCGCACGGTTTCCGGGTCGGCCGAGGGGAGCGCGGCGAAGATGAGATCGGGATAGAGCCGCGTCGACGTCCGGCAGAGCGATTCGGCGCCTTCCTTCAGAGCCGCGACGCGCAGAAACCCCGGTTCAATCAGCCCCTTGGCCTCAATGCGCTCGAGCGTGCAGACGGGAACGACGCCGACGTCGTAAGCGCCCGAAAGCACGGCCTCAACGACGTGCGGCATGCCGTAGCCGAAGAAGCGCAGTTTCGAAAAGAAATTCTCCGAATCCATCCCGGCATCTTCAATCTCGCCCCGGAGCGCGAGCCAGCCGTCGAGCGATGTCGGAAGCGTTGCCGCAGCCTTGAGTCCCTTAAGGGTCTTGAGCGTCGTGATGTCCGTTCTCGAAGCGAGCGCAATCACGGCCGCCCCGGTCGATTCATGCGGATCGCGGGCCCAGCGGGTTTTCCTCGTGGCAATGGGGTGCGCGCCCACGGCGTCGACGAGCCTCAGGAAGTCGGCGGCAGGCGAAATGATGAAGTCGGGGCGAAGTTCCCGGACTGAACTCTCAAGCGTCGCCGAGTTGACGCGCAGGATGACGATGTCTTCCGAAGGGAAAACCGACGAGAGCGCCTTCCGGATGGGGTTCACCGTCGTTGCGGCAAAGCCCGGCTCCGTCATCTCGACGACGGCGAGCCGCAGCGCCTGCGGTTCTGCAGAGACCGGGAGAGACAGAAAGAAGAGAAGGAGTGCGCAGGGCACCCGAAGGGCTCGGGAAAGCAAGGTCGGGAAGCGTCGGACGTCAGACGGCGTTGTTTGAAGGAAAGATTTCTGTGAAATCTATCACAGCCGCGCTCCCCGGCCTCAAAGCGATCGGATGGTCAGAGGAAGGTCTGCAAGAGCGCGTTGAAGGCGACGCCGAAGAGAATCGTGACGGAGAGGCTCGCCCGGAAGGCAACGAATACGGTGGCAAAGAGCGTGATGAGGGTTGCCGGGTCCGTCGTCATGAAGGCCGGGGCCACGATCGAAATCATGACGCAGCCCGGCGCCGCATCAAGCACGCGCTGCATGGCGGGCGAAACCGGGCGGTTCCTGAGAATGAGCCAGCCGATCAGGCGCGTCGAATAGGTGGCGACGAGCATCCCGATGATGACGATGAATTCTTTTAACGACGGCAGAGCAAAAATTGCTTCCATTTTTCTTCTCCCCGCTTATTTGTTGGAGACCGCAGCCGTTGCAAGGCCAAGGAGCGTTGCAATGAGAATGCTCCAGTGAAGGGGCAGCCAGAGGCTTGCGAGCGCGGCGGCAATGCCCGACACCACCATGGGCGCAGACTTCGAGAGCGCCGGGCGCATGGCAACGACAAGGCCGATGAAGGTCGCCGGGAAGGCCATCATGAAGCCCCAGCGCGAGAGGTCGCCGAGCGATGTCCCGAGCGCGGCGCCCAATCCCGCAAAGAACCACCAGTTGCTCCAGAGCGTGAGGCCGCAGCCCAGATGAAAGGGGAAGGAAAAGATCCTGTCGGCGGGGAATCCGAGCTTTCTTCTGCGGTCGACTTCCTGCATCGAGAGCGCCCAGACTTCGTCGCACATGAGGAAGAACGCGGCGAGCTTCGCCGGAACCGGGAGATGCGCCTTTTCGACCCAGGGGGTGAGCGCAGCGCCCAGCACAATGTGGCGCGAATTGATGAGCCAGGTCGTCATGAAGATGACGAGGAGCGAGGGCGCGGCGCTCCAGAGCGCGACCGCGGCGAATTCGCTTCCGCCCGCGAAGTTGAGGCCCGCCATCAGCGTCATGCCGACGCCGGAGAGCCCGTGCTGGGCGCCTGCGTGCCGAGAATGAAGGCGAGCGGAATGATGCCCGCCAGAAGCGGAAGCGTTGTCCGGATGCCGCGCAGGAGCCCTTCAGCGAAAGTCTCGTCGGCCGTGCTCTCGATTGTTTGCGAAGTTTGGGTCATGTTCTTTGGGGAATGAGCTGCAGGGGGCCTGCAGCCTCAATGAATAACGCCGGACTCATGAAGCCCGGGCGCTGGTGCGTTTGTTTGCGGAGAATTTTTGAATTCTACGCTTCGGGCTTTGCCGGATCAGATGCGGGCTTGAGAGCTTCAGGCGGAATCGCATCGTCCGTCCACCGCCAGGCGCGCGAGGGACTCACGGCCTTCGCCACCGCTCCCGACCGGATGTCGGCGCGGATCACGCGGATGAAGGCGATGAAGAGCGCCATCAGAACGAAGAAGACCGGGATGGAGGAGACGGTGATCATCGACTGGATGGTGGAAAGGACGTTCAAGCCCGGAATCGCGCGCTCGAGGAGCAGAATCCCCACGGGCATGACGAGAAAGAGGACGCACCAGAAGATGGTGAGACGGCGGTCCGGCTCGTCGCGGGGCCCGAGGCCTTTGGCGGTATAGAGCGACAACGCGAGGCCGCTTCCTGTTGCTGAGGTCGCAAGGTTGAAGAAGACGAGAACGAGGAAGACGAGCGCGGCAACCTTCGGGAAGGGAAGCGTCTGGAGCACCATGAGGGTTGCGCCCGCCGACCCCACTTCATTGATTGCCGACGAGACCTCGAGCCCGTGAAAAAGCTCCTGCCCCATGCCGTAGTTGCCTAAGGTCGAGAAGGAAAGCCAGCAGGCGAGCGGCGCCCAGATGCAGTTAGAAACGGCAATCTCGCGGAAGGTCCGGCCGTAGGACGTGCGGGCGATCCAGTTGGCGCAGAGGAAGGCGATGGCGACGTACTAGGCCCAGTAGAAGATCGTCCAGCTCTGAACGAAGCCGCTGTTTCCGATGGCGTCCGAATTGAAGCTCATGCGCACGAATTCGCGGATGTTGGTGCCGATCGACATCACGGTGTTGTTGAGCATGAAGCCCGTGTCGCCCGCGATCAGAAGAAAAGCAAAGAAGGCGAGGCCGAGCTTCACGTTGAAGTCAGAGATCCGTCCCATGCCGCGCGCGATGCTCTTAGACGCCGAGAGCGTGAAGAAGGTGCAGAAGACGATGATGACGCCCAACTTCAATGCAAAGGAATTCTCAATCCCGAAGACGTCGGAGAGGATTTCGCCCATCACGGGCGTGCCGATGCCGACGGTCGTCATGATGGCGGCAAAGTAGCCGAAGACCACTATGGCGTCGAGAAGAAAGCCGGCCGTGCGCGAGGCAAAGGTCTCCCCGCTGCCGATCAGCGGACGGGCGAGGTCCGACATGCGAAGGCTCGCGGCGCCCTTGTTCCAGTAGAGGTACCCGATCGCAAGCCCCGGGATCAGATAGAAGGCCCAGGCCGAGAATCCCCAGTGGAACATGCCGTAGGCGGACGCATATTCATAGGCTTCCACCGACCCGGGCTCGAGCCCGAAGGGCGGGGTATTCACATAGAACATCCACTCCACCGTGCCGAAGATGAGAATGCCTGCCGCGAGCGCGTTGCAGATATTCATGGCGATCCACGTGAAGGTCGAATATTCGGGCTTCGCGTCGCGTCCGCCCATCCGGATGTCGCCCCAGCGGGTCGTCATTGCCAGAACGGCAAGAATCGCGAAAACGACGCCGAGAAGCAGGAAGAGCCATGCAAGGCTCGTGGTCAGGAATCCGTAGGTTCCGCGCAGAAGCAAAACAACGCTTTCCGGCGCGGCAAGAATCGCAGCAATCGTCGCGGCAAGAAGCGCGAGCGTAAGCGCGATCAGAGGTTTGCTGGCATGCGTGAACATGGTCGACAAGTCAGTTTCAGGGAGAAAGAGAAAATGACTTCAAAGACTACCCGCACGCTCGAAGGAATCCTAGGGCGTCTCAGGGTAATACCTCATCGCGGACCGCATCAGGAAGCGAAAAGAAGCGTCAGAAGCACCCCGGCAAGAATAAAGAGTAAAAGAATGCCCAGAAAGGCGCCGAAGGAAAGGAGAACGACGCGCAGAATCCGTCCCCGGTCAATAGGTTCCTTCGGGAGAACGAAGTTGGTGAGGTCGATTGAGCCTTTCCGGGGTCTGAAGGAAGCTCTGAGCGATGCGGCGCTTTCATCGCCAAAGCGGTTCATGCGCACGACGAGGGCCGGCCGGCCGCGGAGCCTCTTTTTCTCCGGAGAGCTGCAGTCCGTGAGCGCATTGGCGCCCAGAGCGTCAAGAGCCATTTCAAGCCGCCGCGTCCATTCTTCTTTCCCAAGATGCCCGGCAATGACATCAATGCAGAAATCGCTTTCCGCGATCAGCTCGAGCCCGTCCGGGGGCGAATTGTCGCCCTCGAGCAGATAAGGTCCGCGGACGCGGTAGCAGCGCTTCTCTTCGGGCACCCCCGGAGGCAGGACCGTCATCGCGCGCTGCTCTTCAAAACCCGGGCAATCAGAACCGGGATCAGGTAGCCCGCGAGCGCCGCGGCGAAAAAGGCCGCGAGAAGCAGAAGAAGCCAGAGGCCCGCAATGAAAAGCGACTCCGGAAATTTGAGAACCGAAGCGATGGAGAGAACCGAAAAGGTGGAGAGGCCGCCCAGGAACCCTGTATGGACGAGCGGCCGCCACCAGCTCGCGGCCGCCGGGCTCATCCAGCCTTCCATCAGAATGCCGCTTGAGAGCCCCATCAGGAAGCAGGCGAGAAAGTTGGCGGGCATCCAGGGTCCGAACTCCGGGACGTCGAGAAGGACGCGGAGCACTGCGCCGGCGCCTCCTCCCGCGAAGATCAGGAGGAGGTCGCGGAAATTCTTCTCAGCCATGGGAGCCCGCTCCCGCAGCATTGCCTATTAGCGTTGCTGCAATGCCGGTGACGAGCGTCAGCACGACAAAAAGGACGATGGAGCCGTATTTCCCGAGGCGCTCCATGGCAATGATTTCAGAGCAGAGAGATGAGAGCGTTCCGAGGCTCCCGACAAAGCCTCCGCCGATGATCAGAAGGAGTTCATCCGGAACGCGAGCGGCGACAAGCGCGGAGCCGATGAAGGCGGCAAGCGCGTTGACGACGAGAATGCCGGCAGGGAAAGGCCCCGCGGCGTGCGCCGAGACGACAAGAACGGCGTACCGGGCGAGAGCGCCGATGCCGCCCAGGAGAAAGACAAGCGCCAGGGATTCCGGAGAAGAAAGTTGAAGCATGAATGAGCTCGCGAACCGTGGGATAAAAGGCCGCAGGTGACGGAAGTGTACTCGCCTTTCTTCAGAGGTCTGAAGAAGAAAGGCCGCTCTCCATGGCTTCCGGCTGACCCGGAGCCTCAGGTGGAACGCCGCCGGGCGGCTCTCGGACAGGGTATCGGAATGAGCGTCAGAACATCGGAAGAACGCCATATTTATCAATTGGTAATGACGTAAATGGGAACCGCTTCAGGGAAAGTATTGAAACCGTTATTCGAAAAAGAAGAATTACGCCGTGCAATCATGGAGGTATCGATCCCGGTTCATCCGCCGGGAGAAGGCCATGACTCAAAACATTTCCAGACGCAGCCTCATTGCCGGTTCAGCGCTTTCAGCGTTCGCTCTCGGCGCTGCCGGCCCGGCTCAGGCACGAACTCAGGTTCTGCCGCAGAAGTGGGACTTTGAAGCCGACGTCGTCGTGATCGGCGCGGGCGCGGTAGGTCTGCCCGCCGCCATCCTGGCGCGCGAGGCGGGCTTCTCGGTCCTCGTGGTTGAAGCCAATTACGATATCGGCGGACATGCCATTACCTCCGGCGGCAATGTACCCCTCGGAGGCGGGACGTCCTTCCAGAAGAAATACGGCATCAAGGACGATCCGGAAACGCTATTCAAGGACCTCACCGACTGGACCGTCTGCGAAACGAGCGGGATGCCCGACTACCGATACAACGACCGCGCCGTACAGTACGCGCTCGCGCAGAATGAAGCGCCGACCTTTGAGTTTCTGCTTGCCAACGGCGTCAAGTTCATCGACCAGGCGCCCGACAACAACGGCGCGCACGCGGTCGGCATTTCCGCAAAGCGCGAACACCACTGCCGCTGGTCGCAGGGACAGTCTGCCGAATCGCCGGCGGGGGCCGGCGGCACGGATCTGATGCGCGGTCTCGAGCAGTCGGCGCGCGCCAAGGGCGTGAAGTTCCTTCTCAACCACCATATGGACGAGCTTTATCGCGAGGAAGAGGGAGATGCCCGCGTCATCGGCCTTCGTGCGAGCTATACGCCCACCATCCTGCCGGGAACGGATAAGCCCCTCGCGAGCTTCCGTTCCGAAGAAAATATTGAGTCGGATGCTGCCGAGATCACCGTCCTCGCGAAGCACGCGGTCGTGATCGCCACGGGCGGCAATGCCGGAAACGTCGAATTCCGCCGGATCTTTGATCCGCGCCTCACGGCTGAGTACGCCAATGCGGCGGCTGAGTACTCTCCGCAGGACGGCTCGGGCGAGCTCGCGGCAATAGCTGTCGGCGCGTCGCTCTGGGGCACGGCCAATCAATCGATGGACAGAAACGGGTCCCTCAGAAAGCGCCCCGTCATCGGCGTGCGCACGAACTACATCCGCTGGACGCCGCAGTCGCCGATTTTCCCGAAGATCCGCTACACGGGTCTCTACCTCAAGAACTGGCAGAACGCCATCATTGTGAACCAGGTGGGAAAACGCTTCTACAACGAAATGGAAAACGGCTACCCGAACGGCACGCATGAAGGCTTCTACAAGGACGGAAAGCCTTACGTGCACGGCGACTGGCGGAACACCACCCGCGCGCCCTTCAGGCCCAGAAACTACATTGACGCCGCCTGCGCCATGAACGAAGGCTCCCAGGCTCCGGACTTTGCTTCCGGACCCCAGTGGGCGATTTTCGATGCTGCCGCTTTGAAGCGCGAACGCATAACGCTCAACGATCAGTCGGGCGACCCGGAAATCTTCTTCAGCGCAGACACGATCGAAGAGCTTGCCCGGAAGATCAGCACGTCGCCCTGGTCGACCTGGAAGATGGATCCCAAGGTCCTTGCCGCGACGGTCGCCCGCTACAACGAGCTCGTTGAAAAGGGGGCGGATGAGGATTTCGACAAGCCCAAACCCCGCTACAAGATTGCCGAAGGTCCGTTCTATGCCGCCTGGGCAACCTTTGCCGTTCACGACTCCTATGCCGGTTTGCGCATTGACGGCGACTGCCGGGTCCGCGACTGGAAGGGAGAAGTGATCAAAGGCCTCTGGTGCGGCGGCGAATCTGCGGGCGGCTGCTCCCAGCACGGGCTCGGGCGCTGCCTGACGCAGGGCTATATCATCGGCCGCAGGATTGCCGAACTCAGGGCTTGATGGATGATTTGAGCCGTCAGGCAATCTGACTTTCAAAAAATGAGAGCCCCGGCACGATGAGTGCTGAGGCTCTCGTGATCTATATGGCGTCGTTCCGGGAATTACTGATTCGCTTCCTCGAGGCTCCTGATCGGCGTAAAGCTGCCGTCTGGGTTGACGCGGAAGACGTAGTGTTCCTTGAGATAGATGATGTCCTTGCGGTTCACTGCGCCGAGTTCGGCAAGAATGGCCGCCCGGGCAACGACGTTGGCGCCCGCGGTTTGGGCGAGGCTTTCGATAGCGGCGAGCGATTCGCCCGTGGCAATGACGTCGTCAATGAGCGCAACGCGCTTCCCGCGAATCTTGTCGGCGTCGCAGCCGTCAAGCCAGAGGGTCTGGTCCTTCTGCGTCGTGACGGAAAAGACATGGTGCGAAACCGGATTCACCATGTAGGGCTTGCGGCTCTTTCTAGCGACGATGAATTCCTTCATGCCCATGATGCGGCTCATCTCGTACGTGAGGCAGATGCCTTTGGCTTCGGCCGTCATGAGATAGTCGACCTCCGGCAGGCGCTTTACAAGCTCAGGGGCAACCGTCTGAACCAGCTCGGTGTCGGAGAGGCAGACAAAGCTCGCAAGTCCGAGTTTGTCGGAGATTTGCACATAGGGGAGCTTGCGGGTAAGGCCGCAGATTTCAAAGTCAAAATACTTCATGGCTGGAGGGGAAGCTGGTTGGAACTTGCGAGAGCTGTCGGAGGGCTCTTTGATCGCGCCGCATTTTATAACCTGGGAGGCTTGAACGGCATGATGACGACTGAGCGTTTTCGAGATGCATGAGCATGGAAATGACGCGTTGCATATTGAAGCGCCGCATTAATGTTTACACGCATAGACTAGGGTTCAACCGCACGCTTCACGCTCCATAAGCCAACGCAAGTGCTTTGATTGCCGCGGAAATGATTCAGAGAGAATCCTGCGTGTTTGATTAATTTGCTCTGGAAGGTGGCTGTTCAATGTTTTCGACCTCGAAAATCCTCGTACCTGTATGCGCCGCACTCATCGGCGTTTTCACTGCAGCCCCGGCTTCGGCTGAGGCTTATGAAGGCCAAATCCAGGTTTGGTTTTCTCCGAACGGCGGCGTGAAGCAGGCGGTGATTGACGCTGCTCGTCAGGCGCAGAAACGGATTCGCGTTTCCATCTATAAGATTGAAAGCCCGGAGATCACCAAAGCGCTTATCGAAGCCGCCCGCCGCGGCGTCTCCGTTGAAGTGGTGCTGGATGCCAAGAAGATGCATCTGAAGGCTTCTCAGAAAAAAGTGTTGGCGGAAGCTGGCATTCCGGTTTATGCCGACGCCATGCATAAGACCTTTCATGACAAATTTATGGTGGTCGACGGGCTGCGGGTTGCGACCGGCAGCTTCAATTACAAGGACTCCGGGGACACTTCAAATGCTGAGAACCTCGTTCTCATTGATTCTCCCGCCCTTGCTGCCCGATATGAAGCCGACTGGGAGAAGCATCGCAATGAGAGCGTTCGATATGAACTCAAATGAGTTCATGGGGCAGAAATATTTATGTTGAGTTATTATTTTGCTGCCAGCGTTGAGAACGCATGTTCTTCATGATTGTCGCAGACTGGATGGCACCTGTGCTATAGGCGATGAGGTGGTGTCGGCATGTCGGGACGTCCGTTTCGCATAGGCTCTTGGCGCGCAGGTCGAACCTATGGGACGGCGTCTCTCAACTTGGCATACAGCCCATTCGTGCTGACGGCATGAACATCTCGAATCACTCTCTTCATGCGGCAAGAGAGGTTCAATGCGATCCTTTTCAGTCGCCGCCCAAAGAGAAAATCTTCAACCGGCGCCGAACAGAACTGTGGATGATCTCATCTGAAGCTGTTGAAGCCAGCTCCATGCACTTGGTCAACAAAATCCGGTATCAGCCGGGATTGCCGACGCGTCATGGCATAAAGGCCTCTCTTAAAAAAGAGACCTCTCGACACTGAACCTAGCCCGCAGTCCGCGAAGCTGCGGGCTTTGGGTTTAACGGAAGGTTGAGTTCGAGTCAGCAGGAAAAAACTCCGTTCTCCTCGGGCAGCCGATGTAATCAATCATCAGAGATGCGTCAGGGACAGCTGAAAGCGTGCAGCCTTCTGACCAACATGAGCTTTCGAGCCCTGAGGCGTCAACGAATGAGAGTTCGAACTCTTGTATTTGCGTAAGGCGCTGTATGCGCAGTATCGGGCAGCAGGTCTTCTGGTACTCGATGACATCCCGATCCTCATTGAATCCGTAAGTGAGGAGCAGCGTGACGAGCATGCCGACGGCCTGCCTGTGGTTCCTGGGCTGCCATCCCGAATCCCTCAAAAGTTCCAGAAATTTCGGAATCAGGACGATGTCGTCCACCAAGGAAAACTCGCGTTCTTCAGCGGTCGTCGGAATGCCGTAATCCGCAGGCTTGATGCCGTTGAGAAGAACTCGGCTGAGCTCCCGGGCCATTGAGACCCGTGCTTCGGTGTTCGGGTAGTCGACTATGATCTTTAAGCAGTCTTTCTTTCTCAAAGTCAGATACCCCATCTCGGTCAGGATGCGCAGAGCGGGCTCTGGCGAGATGTAATCGACGTAATCGATGTACCAGAGATTCCCGGCACAGACGGCGCCCGCCGTCTCGCGGAAGGCTCGCTGGATGAGAGAGGCGACAAGGCGCGGTCTGGGTTCCGCGCGCACCCAGTGATCCTCAAAGCCGTACTCGGGATTTGCAAGAAAACTCAGGATCGAGAATGGGTTGTAGAGCCTCTCGCGCCTGCATCCGTTGTTGAATTGGTAGCCGCCGTAGCGCCGCCAGAGGCCTTCGAGCAGCTGATCCATCCCGAACCACATGCCGTGCTCCATCGCTCGGTCAAGCCACTCGCCGAAATTTTCCCTAAGCTCCTTCTCGGTGAAGCCGCAGACAAGAGCTGCGTCGCTCATCGTGGTCAGATGGTGCAGGAACTCGAACATGTCCCAAAGAGGAATTTGCGTAATGGCCGTAAAGCAGGCGAAGCGGAACACTTTTTCTGCCGAACCGATCATGCGGCAGAATTCGAAGAACTTTGCCCGCACGCGGCCGAGCCGCGCCTTGTCCTCAAGGCTTTCAAGCCAGGGCGAGTCGTAGTTGTCTACGAGGAGCACGAACTCATGAGTCCTGAAGCTGCTGAGCCAATCCGATATCTGCAGGAGCGGCGGTCTGCGGTCGCCGTCTGAAAGCCGAAAGCCGTGCCGGGAAAAAGCATCCACGATTGAGCTGTCGAAGCGCTCTTCAAAGCTCTCCGCATCCGGAGAGCCGCAGAGCGCTTCAAAGTCGAGACGGACGATTCGATGAACGCGTCTCAGCTTCCATATGCCGACGCCCTCGAGCGCCCGCAGATCTCCCGAGCCGCGGCTGAAAAGAGACTCATAGGTCGAGAGGAGGAGCGTCTTGCCGAAGCCCCGGGGCCGTGCGATGTAAATCATGTCGCCGGGGGTGCGGGCATTGTCGCAGATGACTTCCGTCTTATCGACATAGATTGCCCCGGATTCGCGCAGTTTGGAGAATTCAGAAATGCCTAGCGGGAGTTGCTGAAGATTGCTGGTCATAAGAAGAGGGCTCAAGGAAAACAAAGTGCACTAATCACTTTATATAGATTTAATGACGAAGCGTCAAGAATTATGTTGAGTTCATTAGTGAAGGCGGAAGATTCCAATTTAGAGGCAAGAACGATAGTTTCCCTGGCGCCAGAGGAAGAAATTCCCTTCTTGCGTAGAATTCACAATGTCGCTGGCGCCGGGCTCCTGCGATGACCTGCCTTCCAGGCAGCTCCAGCTCGACGCGCTCATTCGATTCACCGGGAAGAAATGCCTCAATCTGCCGCATCATCCGAAAGCAAAGCTGCGTTTTCGCTTGCCGACGTCTTCGAGTTCAAATTTGATTCCAACGCCGGAGGGGGCCATAGGCGGTTCGTGCTTCCCGACTTCCAGCGGCCCTATGTCTGGACAAAAGCCGACGTGCAGAAACTCCTCGATGACGTTGACGAACTCCGAGCGGATCCTGACGGCGAGCCCGGGTCCCGATATCCCTCTGACGATTCCATGGGTTCCGGCGTGCATGCGCCGGAATACTTTTTCGGCTCCATCTGCCTGCGTAGAAGCGAGACGAACGAGGACTGCTGGGAAATTCTGGACGGTCAGCAGCGCCTTACGAGCTTCCTTCTCATCGCTCACGTCATTGATCTTCAGGTTTCCGCGCTCGAAAAAAACGCGAAGCAGGCCTCCAAAGCGGATGCCGCGCTCTTGGATGTCATCCGGGGACACTGGAAAGCTGCGAAGTCCATCCTTGAAAAGCAAATTTTGTTCTCATCCAATCCGAGGACGCATGCCCAGGTGCGCAAAGTATTCGAGGAATTCAATCTCGACTATGAGTTGCTGCGCATAGACGGACCGGACCTTCACCTTGCAACGCTATGCAGGGACGTTGAGCGCTTCGAGTACATCCTCCGCAAAGGCATGGTCGCCGTAAGGCTTCTCATCTCGCAGGCAGCGGCCGAACAATTCTTTCAGGGTGAAAACAATCGCGGACTGCCGCTTTCGCTCCTCGATCTTCTGAAGGCCTATCACATGCGTGTGGCCAAAGCCTGTTTTCATCAGGAAATTGGGCGCATCTGGCATCTTTTCAATGAGGGAGAGGAAGAAGTTCCGGATGAGGACGGTGCTGCGAAGAAGAGTTCGGCAGAAGACAAATCCTCTGATCGTGAACGCCGGGCAAAACTCGTATCCAACTTCGTCATACCCGCGATGCTGATGAGATTCGGCATCGCGCCCTGGGAATCTTCCCGCCCGGCTTTTCGCGATCGATGCCTGGCGCTCCTGAAAGGCAAAACTGGCACTCATCTCAGAGGCCGGTTCATTGATTGGAAGCTGAGCTCTGAGGGCGGAGCCGCCGGTCATGAACGTTTTGCTTTTGGTTTGCCCGATGATCCCGGGACCGGCATAGGATTTTTCTGCGTGAATGAGCTCCACCTTGCTATTGCAGAGGCCATAACCGCCGGTCATAAACGTTTCAATTTCGATTTGCTCGATGATCCCGGAGCAGGCATAGGATTTTTCCGCGCGATTGAGCTCTACCTTGCTATTGCAGAAGCCATAACCGCAATGACGGAGCCTCAGGATGGGGGATCCCGCGTCTATTCCTCACTCATTCATTTGAATGCTGAAGAAAATCAGCTCCTTGTTCTTGCCGGCATCGCCTGGGCGGACCGCTTCCTGAAGGTGGGCGACGACGGATTCAATGCCTACCTTGAAGAAGACAAAGGGTTCAAGCGGCTTTCGGCTGAGAAAATCGGCGCAGCGCTCTGCGATGATCCTGATTTGCGAGCCTGGCTCTGTTCATTTGCTCGGCTGCTCGATATTTTCAGCAATCGCGGGGGAAAGAAGTACGGCCTCTACGACAGATTGGAAGCAGACACCATGCTTAAGTGGCTCAAATACCGCAATCCAGAGGAAAGCTTCTTCTTCCTTCCTCATCGATCCGGAAGCCCCGCGGCCTGTCTGCGGGAATTCAAGGCTCTGACGCATCCTGACCGCTTTGAAGCCTTCCGCTATGCAGAAAACTACCAGCGCCAGCAAAAATATTTTATTGATGCCAGCCAGTCGGGGAACGCCAATGAACACTGATGAAGCACGCGTTGAAAACGACGCCAAAGCGCAGGCAGGGCAGTCTTTTGAAGCCTCTCTGGAAAGCATCGGGTCCCTCAGAGAGCAGATTGAAGAGAAGAAATTGTCTCTTGTGATCCCGGCTTTTCAACGCGGCTACAGCTGGCGGGAAGAGCAGGTGGCGCAGCTCATGGAGGACCTGATTGACGCGTGGCGATCTTCGCATTCGGAGCCTTACTCGCTCGGCACGATTGTCTGTACCCGATCGACCGGTAAGAACTCTAATGAACTCCAGGTCCTTGACGGACAGCAGCGTCTGACGACGATTGACATCCTCCTCAATGAGTTGTCGCCGAAGGAAAAGAAAGACAAAAACCGCTGCGGGGAACTCATTGCCGCCTATCGATACCTCACCGCTAAGGAAAATGCTGATAAAACGCGTCTCCCGCGGCATGACCTGCAAATGAAGGCTATCCGGGACCGTCTTGAAGATGTCGACAGAGCTCGATTTTTGGAATGGCTCAAGGAGAACATTCTGGTAATGCTCGTCGTGCTGCCGCTCAAGGCCGGCGCTCAGAACGAAGCATCGAAGATGTTCGAGATCATCAATGTCCGAGGCCAGCAGCTCTCGCTTCTCGACCAGCTGAAATCACGGTTCCTGCAGATTTTCGGCGACGCCCACCCGCTTGACCGAAGCTTCTTCAACCAGATCTGGAATGACTGCGAGCGGCGGCTAAGCTCCTATGAAGAATGCGTCAAAGGACATTCCTTTGATGAGATGAAAGCGGCGATGAAAGCCGCGGAAGGGAGCGTTGAGGCGCAGAGGAAGGAGTTGAGCCTCGGCAAGATGCTGCTCAAGGAGGCTGCGCCCAACACGAATATTCCGGCGGAACAAACGGAAGCGCCGGTTGTGCCCGCATCGCTTCAGCTTTCGCCGATCGACATGCTCAACCTCCTCGTAATGGCAAACGAGATTCTGAAGCTGCGGATGGGAAGAGGCGATCCGTACGCATTGTCGCGGACGGAGGAGGCGGGTGCGGTGAAGGACATACGCTCACGCTTCGACTGGCTGTTTAAGAACACAGAGAAAGATGTCCCGCCAGCCGGTCCTGAAAACCTGATGTGTCTTATGTTCGTGATGTCGGTGCTTGTCCGCGTCGTCGGGAAATGGACGCCTTTTAGAGACGCTAAAACTTACGACGTGGCCGGAGGTATGAAAACGCCTCTTCGCCAGCTGGCCTTGTCCTTCATGGCGGCCAACAGCTACCAGGCTTCAGGCCAATATTGGCTGCTGGTTCTCGGAGCCTTCGCTCTTGAGAGCGGGCTCAAGGGAGAGCAGCTGCCCAAAGAAGCGGCTCAATTCAAGGAAAGCCTTCTGCAGGTTTTTGACGGCAAGGCAGGCCGGGATCTTGAAGCTGAAGCGCTCGCCCGTCTCGTCGCATGGGGCTTCACGTATGCGCGCAGCAGGCTCGACGGCTCTGCAACAAAGATTGCTTACGAGCTCGCGGTTTCTCGTACTTCCGGGAAAGATCTTCTGGCGGAAGCCGCGGAGGAGGTTGCTGAGGAAGTTGAAGAATGGCGTTATGGCGATGGCATCCGCCAGTGGCTTCTTTTCTTCATCGATTGGATGCTTTGGTTTGATGCTGCAGGGAGCACGAAACAAAAGAACCGCCTCAGGGCGCTCATGGCGGAAGCAGCCGGAGGCATCGCGGGAGAGAAGAATCTCATGCCGTTTAAAGATGCACTCATCGCACAAGAGTTTATGAATTCATTTGAAAACTTCCTCCGCAACGAATTCAGAATCGTGAGTCGTGGTCAGATTGACCATTGGTTTGCTCAGAAAACCGCGCAGAATACAAAGGAGAAAAACGGAAGCGACGAAGCTAACCTCGACGACAGAGTTCACCGGCTCGGGAACCTCGCTCTGATCGATCCGAGCACCAATACCAAATGGACCGATAAGGCGCCTGAGCAGCGGGTGAAAGAAATGCCCGGCAATCCTTCTCCGAAACTCAAGTGGACAGCAGAGCTGACTGAGGCGGCTGCAAGCTCGGGAGGCGCGTTCAGCCTGGAAATTATTCCTGCCATCACGAAGATTTGGTCTCGCTATCTGACGGAGTTCAGGCTTCCGTAAGCTCTCGAGCTCCTGAGTGGAAGTTTTTCAAGGAAAGGAACGATGCCGCCTCCGATGTCGCCGCACTTTAGAACCGGCGGCCAGTTTGAAAATTGTTGATGAAAGGATCTCCCTGAATTTGGGTTCCCCCGGCATCAGAAAAAAGCAGAAATAATTATGTTGAGTTATAGTTGGGTGGCTGGAGATGAGAATCTTCGGTTTGAGAACGACATGTTTTCATGTTCCCCGCAGGACAGATGGCACCGGTGCTATAGGCGAGGAGGTGGCGTTGACATGCCGGGACGCCCGTTAATCGCATAGGCTCTTGGCGCGCAGGTCAAACCTATGGAACGGGCGTCTCTCAACCCAGTGTCTTCTTTTTAAACAGCTTTCGCATCCCGATTTGGCCACGTACCCGGGCCTGCAGGATGGGGTCTCAGGGGTTGGAGGAAGCTGGATGCCCGCAGCAATCAGGACGTTCGACACGCAGGTTCGACGCTTTGAGGACGGGCATCAATTTTTACCCTGAATGAATGCGGTGGATGTCAAGTGAGCTTTCGCCGATTTTGTTCTTAAAAAGTAGGTTGTAGTCTGAGCTCAGTGAGGGCTTTGCCCTCTCCGCCTTCGGCGGATTCACCCAG
>NZ_WEHX01000267.1 GCF_009183815.1 Sutterella seckii
ATCCAGGTCAGTTAACAGACTGACGCGGCAAGCTGACGCTCGATTTGATCCGAGCAAGTTTGTAGAAGTCATTCTGCTTCTTGGTGGCTTCCATGGGCACCACGAGATCCTCATAAATCTTGGCTTTCTGGTTTCGCATGACAGTCAAGAAGTCGTCGAGGCTATAAGGAGAGCTGCGCAACAGTTGCTGTAAGTGCCTGAGTACGATCGTACTGCAGAACACCATCAACAGATGACCTCGAAAGGTGTCAACCGTCTGCACGCACAAAGGCAGCGCTTTGGCATAGCCTTTCGAGATATCGAAAACCTGCTCAATATCCTGCCTGGTGTAG
>NZ_WEHX01000268.1 GCF_009183815.1 Sutterella seckii
GCTAATGCTTTGTCTTTTCTGGCGATTTCTCGGTCCTTCCTGGCATTTTCCTTCTTGAGTTCAGACATGGCCGACATCTGAGCATCATGGAGCTTCTTGTCAACCACATCCGGATGATTGTTAAACCATTCGGTCCAGGCATCGACTGTGGAGGCGAGATAGCCATGCTTGCGGCAGAACTGGCCGAAGTCAGTCTCGCTCATGAAAGCTTTGGCATTCACAGCAGTATGGGCTTGAAGGTAGGTCACTCCTTTAGGGAGCTTGAGGCTGGCCATGAGCTTGGGATTTCCTTTGTTGGGCAGCGTGCCGCAACCTGCTTGCTCTCTGGCAATC
>NZ_WEHX01000269.1 GCF_009183815.1 Sutterella seckii
CCAACCTTTGAACTGCGCCAGCTTATAGAAGTTGAACCAGCCGATGATGTACTTCCTCAGGTCGGTTGTATAGTCCTTCAGACTTTTCCCCGTTGTGCGCTGAGTCCGCTCCTCAACTGCCTTCTTAAATTTGGCCCTTGTCTTCCGGTGTAGCCTCGGCAGGATGCGATGCTTTGCTCTGTCGTAATAGAAACCGTACCCAAGGAATTTCAACTCGCTGTTCGCGATGTGGCAAACCTTGGTTTTGTCTCGGTTAACCTTCAACAGGAGCTTCTTCTCGATAAATTCTGTGATTGATGCGCACACTCGTTCTGCGGCCCTCTTTGT
>NZ_WEHX01000270.1 GCF_009183815.1 Sutterella seckii
CGGATCATCTTTGCCACCCGCTTCATCTCTGGAATGCGGGCGTGCATCAGCCAGCTGCAGAACTCCTTGAGTTTGAGCTCGGCATCCTCTCTGGTCTCGCAATTCTGATAGATGTTCTGCAGGCTGAGGCGCATTCGGTAGGCTCTGCCGGTCTGCAAATTCAACTGCGAGAGAGCCATCTGCTTGATTTGTTGTACCTTGTTGAGATTCTGGAAATTCTTCAGCCAAAGGTACCGTGATTTCTTAAGCACGCCTTCGGTCTTGGATTCCCTGCGGCGCACTTGATCCAAGGCATCATTGCAGTTCTTGACTACGTGGAAC
>NZ_WEHX01000271.1 GCF_009183815.1 Sutterella seckii
TTCGCAAATTCAATTATAACACAAAACACCCATTTTTCATGCCTGTAAACTCTGAAATTTTCAGAATTTACAGGCATTTATTTTATGGAAGTCCCCTTAGGAAAAACTATGACGGTTTTTCATTTGATCAAGAGGCTGCGACGCATGTTTTCTGTCCCTGGTCGGTGCTTAATTTTTTTAAGTATCCTCAGCAAGGTTTTAAAAATTACTGGTACGTGAATTTCCAGAAATCCGGTAACAGCACCCCTTGAAGCTGCATGACGATAAGGGGAATATTTTCACAGAGGCTTGCTGGATTTCTTCTCCTGGGC
>NZ_WEHX01000272.1 GCF_009183815.1 Sutterella seckii
GACCCTACTTTCTCCACCCGAAGCCATGGTTTCAGGCCGAACGAGAAAGCGCACAACGCGATCTATGACGTGCTGGACGCGGCTGACAAGGGATACAGATGGGTCGTGGATATGGACCTCGAAAAGTTCTTTGACACGATAAACCACGCGAAAATGGTGCAGATACTCTCCGAGAGAATCGAGGATGGCAGAGTCATCTCGCTCATCCATAAACCTAGGTTCTCGGGTTGATTTTGGGGCTACGCGAATCTGAAATTTGAAAAACTACCGCCAAAGCCGCTAAGCCAAAGGGAAAATTGCTACCAGGGCG
>NZ_WEHX01000273.1 GCF_009183815.1 Sutterella seckii
GGTAGCCGTACCGGAAGGTGCGGCTGGATCACCTCCTTTAAAGAGAGTCGAGTTCTTTAAGGAACGCCTTCAGAGACTTTCACGGTGTTCACACTTATCAGGTCGTTGAGATTTGATTATCGATCTTTAAAAATTTGGAAAAGTAAAGACATTCTGAAGTTGTCTTAAGGAGAAGTTGAGATGCTTCTCTTCGGATAAAGACAGCTTCAGGGGTTGTGATTGCATTCAAAACATCGATTCATTGAAGTTCATCGAGAACCGACATGATTCAGAGAAGCAGCGCGTTACAGGTCGTCTTGT
>NZ_WEHX01000274.1 GCF_009183815.1 Sutterella seckii
GGGAAAGAAATCGTTCTTACCCGGGGAGGCCTCACGGACGCGGTTTACCGCGGAGTAAAGCTTGCCGTGAGGAGTCAGCCGAGGTCGTAGTAGGCACGCTGGAGGGCGAGCTGAAGGACCGAACTTAGTATGGATATTGATTCCGGAGGACCCGAAGGAAACAACCCTAGAAAACATAAGACCCTGCCCGCGAGCAATTAGGAACGGAAGTCCGAACGGCCGTGCAAGCAGGAGGGTGCCGGAAGGGATTCACGGAAAGAGAAACTCCGCAGACAAACGCAATGAA
>NZ_WEHX01000275.1 GCF_009183815.1 Sutterella seckii
GCCCTGCGGCGCTCCTTTGTCCCGCTTTTCCACGTGTCCATTCTTCAGTTGCACGTCCGCTCTGAGATATTTATGGATGAGCGAGATGACTCTGCCATCCTCGATTCTCTCGGAGAGTATCTGCACCATTTTCGCGTGGTTTATCGTGTCAAAGAACTTTTCGAGGTCCATATCCACGACCCATCTGTATCCCTTGTCAGCCGCGTCCAGCACGTCATAGATCGCGTTGTGCGCTTTCTCGTTCGGCCTGAAACCATGGCTTCGGGTGGAGAAAGTAGGGTC
>NZ_WEHX01000276.1 GCF_009183815.1 Sutterella seckii
GCTGGGCTTCAGGAGTGGCCTTGCGGCCGTCGAGGGTTGTGGTGGTTTTATCTTCATAACTCATTTATCAATTATAACATAACCGTAGCCGCTTGTCAATTATTTTGTGCCTATGTTAATATTCATGGTGATTTCTCATGGAAAACTGAGATCCGCGTGCCCGGAGTTGTGGTGAACTCGCGGGTACATTTTTTTGATCTACAGTGGGAACGAAAACTGTTGTTTTTAAACGAAAAACAGGACAATTACGATAACAAAAGAACTGTAGTGTAACTGGCGCTGAT
>NZ_WEHX01000027.1 GCF_009183815.1 Sutterella seckii
AATCCGCCGAAGGCGGAGAGGGCAAAGCCCTCACTGAGCTCAGACTACAACCTACTTTTTAAGAACAAAATCGGCGAAAGCTCACTTGACATTCACCGAGGGCCTCTCAGAGACCGAAAGGAAAGCCTTTGGTATCAACAATGGCTTTCCTTGCTCCAGGAAGGAGATCCTGCTCGTTGTGCTCGCTTTCTGCGGAGAGGAACAGCGGTTTGTGGCTTGGGGATCGGCCATTAAGAACCGATCGATTGAATAGGTACTGGAACAGTACAGCACCACATCAACTAGCACGTGCAACGAGACGGATACCCAATCAGTTGAATCTGCCATTTCGGCACAGTTGCTAAGATGGCAGCTCGCCTAGCCATAAATGGTTCAATATTTAGATCAAGCCTATCCAAACATAGCTCGACAAGACTCAACGCCGAAGCAAGACGTTGAGGGTTGAATTCCCTCGGAATTGTCTGATCCACCATAAAAGAAACCGGAAAGACACAATTCCAAATTCGAGCACCGTGAGCGCAAGAATTACGCAAGACTGTTAACCCTTGTAATCCAGTTTTGATGAAATTTCTCTGTGTAGGTAAATGAAGTAAATTCATCAACTCCTGACCCATAGGGGTTTTTAAGTTGCTGATCCACTTAGAGACTGAACCGAGAGGAAGGGCTTGCATCAAGTATCAGATCGGAGGCATTGTCGTCTCATCATATTTTTTTCTAAACGCCAGCATCTGTCGATCCGATGAGCGAAGCCATGTCTTCGAAGCATGTGCCAACAGTTTTACATGAAGAGTTTGATCGTGGAAAATTTCGCTATTCATGTAACCATAGGCTTGGCCTTGCTGCGCAAGGTATTCAACCAAACCGGCTTTAATCGCAAGTTCAATCCGAATTAGGTAAGGAAAAAGAAGATTGCGCAGGTCTTCATCCAGCTTGATGACTTGCCAAACCTGCGAAAGTGACGTTGATTTTCGAAAATGCCGAGTTCCGGAGAGCACAAAAGCTTCACAATATGCGTCCAATCGCGCAAACCCATAATCGCGAAGAAGTTTTTGAAGCAACACATCACTATTGATCCGGAGACCTCTTGCGATCAATAGATTCTTTTGGTCGTCCAGTGAAAGCGCTGGTTTGGCGTATCTCACAGCATGCAAATATGAAAATGCCGGTAACGCAAGCATTACCGGCGAAGCGTCCCTCTTTGTATGCATGCTCAACGAGATGAACAGAGGCCTTCGGGAACTGTTGTTCACATTATATAAAATTTTAAATTGCGATGGTGAGACTAAATGTCTTTTTTTTTAAACCGCTCCTGCGCCCCGTGGCGTCGCTACATTCAGCAAGGCTCTGTACATCGCAGAAAACCTCGCTTGCCGGAGATAGTTCGACGACTTCCATCGTCGTCTTCGGGGAAGCCCCGGACGGGCCGAAGAGTCACGAAGTAACGCTCGAACACGCGAAGGAGATCACCGCCACCTTCAAAAGCGAGAAGACACACCTATTCGTGCCTGTTTTACGAATGAGACTACCCTTTATGCACGGGCAGCCTACACTAATCCGGATGAAGCACTATTTGTCAACCATTAAATACCTTTGTTAGTAAGTCTGAAGCACAGTCTCGTTGTGCCTTCCATAGCGCACGGCGCTTTGTGGAAAAGAAAACCGGCGCTGATTCGGAGTCTGAACCAGCGCCGGTTGGCATAGATTGGGAAATCCCGGATTACTTCAGATCAAAGGCCTTTTCAAGGCTCACAGGCATCGCCTGGTAGCCGAGCGAGCTCTTGATCCTGATCTCAACGGAGGGTTCCTTGGCTCCCCACTTGAATTCGTTGATGACCGGGTTCGGGGCCTTGGTGTTGAATTCCTTCATGATGAGGCTTGCCGTGGCGGAATAGACCATCACGGAGTTCTTATCGGTCTGGTATTCCACCAGCGACGTGATCGGGCTGTACCATTCGAAGCCGCGTTCCTTGCCGTATTCCCAGATCTGCTGGACCGTCATCTTGTTCTGGTCAATCTTATAGATCACGGCGCGGGAGTACTTCATGTCGGGGAGCGGAGGCTGCTCCATGCCGCGGGCATCGCCGTTGTCGAAGACGGAGAGATAGAAGACGTTCTTGTCGGACTTCGAGTCGATGCGCCAGCCGGTGTGCTGGGTCCACGTCCAGTCAAAGCCTCCTTCGCACTTGCTTCCTTCGCACTTGATCTTGTTGCCGTTCGCGTCGACAGGCGTCAGAACCTTCTTCGCGAGTTCGCCTCTCCAGCCTTCGGGCGAAGCAAGAATCCACTTCACCTTCTTGTCGCGGCCGATCTTGACGACGGCGGACTGATGGCGCGAGGAGATGATGATCGAATCGTCGCTCGGGTCGTAGTCGACGGAGTTGACGTGCGCCCAGTTGCGGCCCGGACCGACGCCCGCGATGTCGCCGAACTGGTCGTTCTTGTCCATGGCGGCGAGTTCAGCGGCCGAAAGCGTATGGCCGGACTTCGTCGCGTCGATGTTGAGGCAGACCGCGCCCTGGTCCATCGCCTTGATCACGTTGTCGCGATAGGGGTCGAGGATGTCGTAGAGGCGGAAATCGTCCACCACCTGGCCGTTCTGATCGACTTCGGCAATGACGTCGCGGACGGTGTGGACGCGCTTGCCGTCAGGACGACGATAGTCGGCATTCGAAACGCGAAGGAAGAGGTGGCCGTTCTGAGCGGGGTCGAGCGCGTGCGAGAAGTCGGCGTAGCCGTCCGGGAGGCGGCGGTTGAAGATTTCGCGGCCCATGAGATCGTACTTCGCATAACGCTGGCCGTAGCCGAACGTGAAGGCTCCGTCGGGATTCTGATGGAAGCCCATCATGATGCCGGAGCGGTAGATGGTTTCCGGGTCATAGATGGGTTCGACGTGCATGTACCAGCGGACTTCGCCCTTCGTGTCGAGAATGGCGTTCTGCGGGTAGTAGTTCCATTCGAGCGCGCCGCCGGTGGGGTTGTTCCAGACCACGCGGCCCTGCTTCGGAGCGGTCGAGAGGAAGTTGTTGATGAGGTAGAGGCGGTCCTTGAATTCGGGATCGACCTTCACGACCTCGGTCTCGAACATGTTGTGGTGCTGAGCCATCGAGCCGTTCACCGGGGTGTAGACCGCCGGGGCGTACATCGTGTAGACCTCTTTCTCAACGCGCGTTTCCTTGCCGTTGTAGATATAGGTGTAGCTCACCTCGACCTTGTTGTTGTAGTCGGGATAGAGGCCGAACACCGGAATGCCGGCATAGGTGCGAAGGGCCTTGTTGCTCACCTTGTAGGCGATTTCCTGGCCGCCCGCCTTCGGGACGATGCGCACGGAAGCGTCCTTGAGCTCATAGCCGCCGTTCTTGATGATGGCCGTGAGCGGTGCAATCTTGTAGGGGTTGACGACGATTTCGCCGATCTTGCCCGGAGCAACGTACTGCACGGCAGGGCCGGAGCCGCCGCCGCTTGCCATGACGGCAGACGGGAGGCTGAAGCCCGCGACGAGGGCGAGCGAGAGGGCGACCGGCGTAAGCTTGGACGAGAAGGACATCAGAGTATTCTCCTTTCAACTCAATGTGGGATAGTCGCTAAACTTATGCAACTAATCTTTTCAATTCGTTCGAAAAGAGTAAATCGCTTCCTCTTTTTTGGGTATTGGCGGCTTCCTACGGCGAACGATCTGATTTGGAATACTCAATTTTCTGAAAATGAAAAAAGCACTGGACCGCGACGGACTCATCTTCTTCAAGACCCTCTATGAGACGCAGAACCTGGTGAATGCGGCCTATCAGTTGGGGATCCCGCCGGCGACTGCCTCGAGATTGCTCGCAAAGCTCCGGGAAACCTTCAATGATGAGCTTTTCACGCGCTGCGCAGGGGGACTCGCCGCCACCTGGCGCGCGACCGAACTGATGCCCCAGGTCAGGAGGCTCCTCGACGATTACGAACGGCTCCTCGAAGAGAACGACTTCGATCCGAAGGCGCTTTCAAGAAACTTCCATATCGGAGGGGTCGACCACGGCGTTCTCTTCCTCGCGCCCGCCATCACCCGGATCACGATGATTGCGCCGGGGGTCTCGGTCGAGATGAGCGAGATCACGAACGACTGGCCCGTGGAGCTTCGCACCGGCGAGCTTGATGCCGTGATCAGCCCCATGGAGAGCGTGCCGGAAGGGTTCCACTATCTGCCGCTCCTGGAAAACTGCGCGAACAAGCTCGTCTGCCGGCCGGGACATCCGCTTGAAGAACTCGCGGCCGAAAAAGGGATTCTTTCGGTAGAGGACATTCTGCATTACGGCTTCGTTGAGGTCATCTGGCGGCCGACCAACTTCTTTCGCGTGCTGAAGAGCCGCGAGGATTCGGAATACGCGAAGCGCCGGGTCGTCTTCCGGACGCCTTACTTCATCGGTGCGACGCGCGTCGTCGCTTCGAGCGACCTCATCATGTTCGTATCCGAACTCCTTGCCGACTGGTGCGTCAAAAAGGAAGTCCTCCATGACCTACCCGTAGCGGAAACGCTCACGACAGGCGGGCGCTTTACGCCGAAGCTCATCTGGCACGACAGAAGCCACAATGATCCGGCGATGCAGTGGCTTCGCGGCATGATCCTTTCGGCCGTGAGAAACCCGGACTTCCTCTCGGGCGAATAGTCCGAAGCCGCGGCAGGGAGATATAGAAAGAGGCGCAGCGGATTCGATCCAGTCTGCGCCTCTCGTCAATCACCCGATTATTTTCAGGTCACTTGACGTTCACCCATTCCATCGTGAGACGGTTGTCGGGGCGGTGAACCACCGCGACCTTGTCGCGCATGGCCCAGGCGATCATGAGTTCATGAACCGGGATGTGAAGGTAGTTTTCGCGCTCAATGCGAAGCGCTTCGCCGAGGAGCGCATTGCGCTTCTCAGGATTCTCTTCGGCGCGGATCTTTTTGAGCGCCTCATCCATGGCGGGAAGCGACGCGCGGCCGATGTTCGCAATGCCGTCGCCAGTCTTCGGATTGAAGGTGGCCGAAAGCGACTGGAGCGCGTAAAGCGCGTCGAAGGTTGGCGCGCCCCAGCCGACGAGGCCCGCTGAGGTATCAAAGCTCAGCACCTTCGGGAAGTACTTCGCGCGCGGCATGGTGTTGACCTCGACCTTAACGCCGATGCGGCCCCACTGGGAAGCGAGCGCCTTGCAGGTCGCCTCGTCGTTCGTCCAGCGGTTGTTCGGGCAGTCGAGCGTGAAGCCGAAGCCCTGCGGGTAGCCCGCTTCCGTAAGGAGCTTCTTCACGCCTGCAATGTCGGTCTTCGGGGGTTCGGCCGCGGTTTTGTCCCAGCCGTTCACGATGGAGGTGACGATCGTTCCGGTCGGGACGGAAAGGCCGCGCATGACGCCCCGCTTGATGCCGTCGCGGTTGACGGAAAGGAAGAGCGCTTCACGGACGCGCTTGTCCTTGAAGGGATTCTGAGCGAGGGGCTTTCCGGACGCATCGCGGACGTAGGGCGAATTGTCGCGGTACTCGTCGAGCGCCACCATGAGCGTGCGGTTTTCCGGGCCTTCAGTGACCTTGACGCCCGGGGAGCGCTTCAAGCGCTGCAGATCCTGAGCAGCCGGGTCGATGACGAAGTCGACTTCGCCCGAAAGAAGCGCTGCCGTGCGGGTTGAGGCCGATGCAATCGGGCGGAAGGTGGCGGTTTCCACATTGCCCGAACGGTTCTTCTCATCCCACCAGTCGTGATTGGCGGCAAAGATAGTCTTCACGTCCTCTTCGCGGGTGACGAGCCTGAAGGGGCCCGTTCCGTTCGCATGGCGGGCGGCGTAGGACTCTTCCTTCGCGATGTAGTTCTGGGGTTCGAGCGCGCCGTGCGCCTTCGCCCAGGATTCGCTCATGATCTTGAGGTCGACCAGCTGATTGAGGATGACGGGAGAGCCGTTCGTCGTGCGGATGAGCACCTGGTTGGGACCGGCCTTTTCAGCCTTGATGATCCCTTCGCAGAAGCTCTTGAACTGGCTTCTCGGATTCAGTGCACGGTTGATGGAGAAGACGACGTCTTCGGGGGTGAGCGTTTCGCCCGCATGGAATTTGACGCCCTCGCGGATCGTGAAGAGGAACCCTTCGGGGACGCGCTCATAGCGGGTGGCAAGCGCAGGTTCGAGCTTCCTGTCGGGCGACCAGCGCAGCAGCCCCTCATAGACGGCGGAGATCGCCGTGATGTTGAGGTTCTCGTTCTGAGCATGAATGTCGAACGTGAGAATGTCGCCCGCGCTCGACCAGCTGAAGTCCGCAGCGGCAGCGCCGCCGGCGGCGAAGGCGAGGGAAATCGCGGAAAGAGCTGCGCAAAGCTCAGTGCGGACGAAACGCGTCATCTTGGGTAATCCTTCTTGAGAGATGAAGATCGTTCAATTCTGCACTGCCGTGCCGTGCGCAGGCTTCAAGGAGCATCAGGCATAGTACCTGCAGGACCTCCTCGCGGCGCAAAGGTTCGCGAGATTGAAGAGCGATCCGGTTGCCCGGAAAGCTCAGGAAGAAAATCTGATTTGGTTTACTCGATGACGCCGGCTGAAGCTTGCTCGCTGCCATTGCCGCAGGCAGGCATCGACAGAGAAAGATTGGGATCAAAAGAAAACTCCCCGCCGTGAACCTGTCAGGACAGGGAGTTCGGAGCTCACTGGCTTACGGGAGCTCAGGGTCGGCAGGAACGCCGAACTACTTCTCATGGAGCTTGTTGAAGGTGCCGTCGGCCTTCAGCGCCTTCAAAGCCTTGTCGGCTTCCGCCTTGAGTTCGGAATTGTTCTTCGCGAACACCATCGCAAAGAGGTCGGCTGTGGCGATGGGCTTCAGATGCGTCGTTTGTTCTGCAATCGATTTCGACTGCACGAGCATGTAGTCCGTCACGGGCTTGTCGTTGAGGACGGTATCAGCATTGCCGGCAATCATGTTGAGAACGGCTTCGCCCGCGCTCGCAAAGGTCGTCACCTTCGCTCCGGGAATCTTTTTCGCAAAGGTCTGCGAGGTAGTGCCGATCTGTACGGAAATGCGCTTTCCTTCCAGGTCCTTGAAGTCGGCGATGCCGGCTTTATTCTCCTTCGGAACCAGGATGGTGAGGCCCGACTTATAGAAGGGAAGCGAGAAGAGGACGCGCTTGCCGCGTTCCGGCGTTATCGAGAAGCCCGCTGCACCCATATCAATGGTGCCCGCAAGAATGCCCGGGATGATGGCGTCGAAGCCGATGTTTTCGATTTTGACGTCGCGGCCCATTTTTTCACCCATGGCCTTGACGAGGTCGATTTCGAAGCCCTGGACGGCACCCGTCTTCGAATCCTGGAATTCAAAAGGCGGGAAGGTCGCGGAGGTGGCGACATTAAGGGTTGCCGCGGAGAGCGAACACGCTATCGACAGGGCGGAAGCAAAGGCGGCGGCGCAGAGCACGAATTTCTTGATTTTCATAACAGTTGTCCCGGTGGCGGTTGAATGGAAGAAGAGTGATGCGGCAGGTATGAGTTTAGTGGAGAAGGCTGGAGGTCAAGAGCGGGACCGGCGCTTTTTCGCCCATGCTGAGCGGAGAGTCATAAAGAAATGCGCCCTATGGGAAATCCCAACGGGCGCATGCGTTCAAGCCGCGTTCAAAGCCGATTTACGGCAGCTCCGGATCAGCCGGAACGCCGAACCACTTCTCGTGGAGCTTGTTGAAGGTGCCGTCAGCCTTGAGGTCCTTCAGAGCCTTGTCGATTTCGCCCTTGAGCTTGGTGTTGTCCTTGGCCATGACCATGGCGAAGAGATCCGCCGTGGCAATGGGCTTCAGGTGCGTCGTCTGAGCGGCAAGGTTCTTGTTCTGGGCAAGGATGTAGTCCGTCACGGGCTTGTCGTTGATGACGGCATCAGCGTTGCCGGCGAGCATGTTGAGGATGGCGTCGCCCGCGGAATTGAAGGTCGAGATCTTGGCACCCTTGATCTGCTTGGCATAGCTCATCGACGTCGTGCCGAGCTGAACGGAGATGCGCTTTCCTTCAAGGTCCTTGAAATCCGCAATGCCGGTCGACCCCTTCGGGACCACGATCGTGAGGCCCGACTTGTAGAACGGAATCGAGAAGAGGACGCGCTTGCCGCGTTCCGGCGTGATGGAGAAGCCCGCAGCGCCCGTATCGATCGTGCCCGAAAGAATGCCCGGAATGATCGCGTCGAAGCCGAGCGTTTCGAGCTTGAGGTCCTTGCCCATCTTCTGAGCCATGGCCTTCACGAGGTCAACCTCAAAACCCTGGACTTCACCGGTCTGAGAGTTGTAGAACTCAAAGGGCGGGAAGGTGCCTTCAGTGGCGACGCGCCAGGTGTCGGCAGCTGCGGATCCGCAAATCATGAGCGCGGCGACGCCGGCAAGAGCGGTGCGGGTGAAGGTAGAGAATTTCATTGGGACTGCTCCAATTTATTAACGAAGCCATCATTTAGTTGATGCAACTCAGATAACATTATTGATTAACTTGAATTTTCATTGATCCATACGTAACTAATGGATGATTGCCTTAATAAAAGCAGAAGGGCTTGAGGCCCGGGAAACCTGGATTGCCTTGCCGGGGTTTCGTAAACTGCCGGCGCGGTTCGATCAATATAGGGTTCAAACCGCGCTCTGCGGGGCTTCTTCGGCCGTTCGGAAAAAGAGAAATAAGCATTCGTTTGAGCGCTTCCCGACTGAACTAGGGCCCGCGGCTTAGTTGACGAAAAACTTTTGAGAAAAGCGTCCGAATTGTCGACAAGTTCCGAGCCGTCAGAGGGACGCCTCACGCATCTGCGCTCGTCCCGCAGGAGCGGCGTTTTGCAGGATTTCCGCTATGCTTCGGGGCATGAAGGAGATGAGCCATGCAGCGCATTACGCTTTCGATTGACGACGATCTCGCGGACTTTTTCGTCCGCTATGCAGAGGAGCGGGGCTACCGCAACCGCTCCGAAGCGATGCGCGACATCCTGCGCAATCTCGCTTCAAGGAAGGAACTCGAGGACCCTGCGCCGGGAACGCTCTGCGTTGGGGTCGCGAGCTACATCTACGACCATCATGAGCGGCAGCTCGCGATGCGGCTTACCGAACTTCAGCACGAGCACGGGGATCTGGTGATCTCCCAGATGCATGCGCATGTGAACGGCGACGATTGTCTCGAGACGGTGTTCCTGAGGGGCCCCGTCGAAGCCGTCAGGGGCTTTGCCGATGCGCTCGTTGCCGAACCGGGCGTCCGGCACGGCCACGTCAACATTATTCCAGCCGAGAAGTCGGAATATGCCCGTCATGAGCACGGGCACGTTCATCGGCATGCCGACGGAACGGTCCATTCTCACGGATAGCAGAGACAAAAACGGCGCAGAAAAGAACGGCCCCGATTAGTCCGTTCAAGACGAACTTCCGTCCCTTTCTGCGCCGGGATTCATTCTGCCTAAAAATGGAGCGCCTAACGTTTACAAGGAATATTTTTTCTTGCGTAACGTCAAATCCGCCCGATTCTTCTTCAGGCCCTGAGCTCATGAGGCATAAGGGATGGGGTGTTTTCCCTAGCGGAAATTTGCCTCTTCGGGCTCGTCTTTGTTTGAAGCTTCAAACAAGGCATCTTCTGCCGGATCGATGACGTGAAGAAGCTTTCTGTACAATTCTCCGCTGCCGCGCGGAGTTTCCTTCAGCGCCGAGGACCGCTCGGATATTCTGCCGATGCGCGGCCGCACCGCAAAACCTACAATAACGCGGCGATTCCCGCGCCCGAAGGACCCTTCGGGCGCAGGAACCTGAAAATTCTGGAGAGACTTCATCCATGCCACGCATTCATTACGCCAACGTGTGCGCCTTCTGCGGCCGCACCGGCCGCCCGTTACTCACGGACTTTACGGTTGAGGACGGCCTCTTTATTGATGCGGATAAGCCGATTGCCGACGGCGACGAAATCCGTACGGTCGACATGCGGGGCGCATTCGTGATGCCGGCATTTCTCGACGTGCATGCGCACCCGGAAGGGCTTGCGATGACGCTTTCCGCCGTCTCCTGCACGCCGCCCGACGTCCGCTCGATCGACGATCTCGTCGCGGCCCTCAAAAAGTCGCCCAATGCGCTTTCGGGCGAAGGCTGGATCGACGGCTGGGGTTACGACGAGAGCCTCCTTGCGGAGAAGCGCTCTCCCACCCGGGCCGATCTCGATCGGGTGAGCACGACGCAGCCCGTCTGGATCCGGCGCTCGGACTACCATTCGGCCGTCGTCAACACGAAGGCGCTCGAGCTCGCCGGAATTGACCGCAATACGCCTGATCCCGAGGGCGGCGCTTTCGGCCGCGATGCCGAAGGGAATCCCGACGGCCGCCTGATTGAGCTTGGAGCCGTCAACTACGTGGAAGCGAAGGCCCGGCCGCCTAAAACCTTTGAGAAGGACGTCGAGTCGATTCTTAAGCTCGGCGACCATTACCTCAGCCACGGCATTCTCGTGACGGCCGACATGATGGCCCACAGAAGAGCGCCCGGACAGACGGAACCGCTTGAGCTCTACCGCGCAGCGGAGCGTCGGGGGCTCCCCGTCGAAATGAATCTTTATGCCGTCTGGACCGGAGGAGAGAATCCCGAAGGCATGGAAGACTTTTCCGGGGACGAAAAGACGGGCGCGATCCGTTATGCAGGCGTGAAGCTCTTTGCCGACGGCTCCATTTCCGGCCGCACGGCAGCCGTGCGCAACCCCTATGTGCTTCCCGAAGGCGCTCCCGACCCCGAATTCCCCTCGGGGATGATGACACTCACGGAACCGGTCTTCAGAGCCGCGATGGCCTTCGCGAGAAGGAATGCCGTGCAGTGCTCGATTCACATCATGGGCGACCGTTCCATCGATGCGGTGCTCGACTGGCTTTCGACCGAGTCCCCGTGGCTTTCGGACGTGCCTTCGGTGAGGCTCGAGCACGTGAGCATGATGCGGCCCGACCAGCTTGAAAAGATGCTGGCGCTCCCCATCCGGCCCGCGCTCACGACTCAGATCATCTTCCCCTTTGCCGAGTGGAGAAGCTATCACGCGGCGCTCACGCCGAAAGATTTCAACGTCTGCTACGCCGTGAAGACGCTTTCCGACAAGGTCGAGGCAATGGCGCTTTCGTCCGATGCGCCCTGCACGACGTGGAGCGATACGGACGACATCTTCGTGAGCCTTGAGGCGGCCGTGACCCGGCGCGACTCCGACGGCGGCTACTTCAATCCGGCTGAGGCGGTGTCGATCGGGACGGCGCTTTCGCTCTACACGAGCCGTGCGGCGCTCGTGATGCCTGAGCGCGGCATCGTCGGGGCAATTGAACCGGGAGCCCGCGCCAATTTCATCACGCTCTCGGCGAATCCCTTCATGATTGCGCCCTCCAAGCTGAGGGATCTGCGCGTCACGGGCGTCTGGAAGGACGGAAAGCGCCTTCTCGGGTGATCCCGCGGAGCCGCTCGTCAGCTCATATCTGAATTCGGGCGTTTGCTGCGGAAAGAGGCTCTGACTTTCCGTCCGGCAGACGCCCGAAGGCATTATTTCGCAGGCTTCACGATGTACTGCAGGAGCCCGAGGATGCGCTCGTCCTCTGCGAGAGAGGAAGGCGACCGTCTCGCAATGGCGTCGCCCGCCTCGGTTTCAAGCAGCATGAGACGCTCTTCGAGGCGATCAAGGCCTTCGACCTGATCGGGATGGGCATTGACGACGAGAAGGTCGCCCGCATCAATGCCGGCTTCCTGAAGCGCCTCGTCGGGCGCAAAGAGAAAGAGCGTGTGGCCGGCATTCTTTTCAATGAGGTCGCTCAGCCGCAGCGTTCCCGATTTCGCGCAGTCGGCAAAGGCAGGATCGGGCGGGCCGGAACGCACGGGGAAGGACTGGAGCGCCAGGCCGCCGAGTTCTATTCCCGCCCCTCGAGCGGCATCAATGAAGCTTTCGCGCCGATCGCTCAGTTTTCTCAGTTCGAGTTCGGCACGGAGCCACTTCGGACCGCCGGCAGTCCTGAAGGCCTCAGCCTGGGCGGGCGTCACGCAGACCTGAATCGTTTTCGTGAGCCCTTCGCCCCAGCCGGGCTTTCTTCCTGCTCCCATGCGGTAGCCGCCTCTCCCGGGACGAGCTTTTGGGTTCGTTTTATTCGCAGGCATGACTGAGGAATCTCCACAGGGAGGTTTTGCTTCTGGGTTTAGGGAAGGTGAATTAATTCACTCTCCCTAAATCAAAGTTTAGCAAGGATCTGCCTTTACGAATTGTTTAAAAAGCCAAATAGAACAAATAGTATCGTTTTGTCATGGCCTTTGAATAAACCCTATTTAATCAACCGGATTGTTATGCCGAATAATCCGTCGGAAGGGTCTGATAATCATTCCTGATTAAAGGAATATTTGAAAATGTTATTCAAAAATAAAAGGGCGCTTATTTTGATTCATGCCATTGTGCACGGATAAAATCCAGACCGCCGTCAGACGTCGCCGTGAAGCCCGAGAGTTCCCCGCGCCACGCGGAAGCCGTGTCCTCCAGAATCAGCCAGACGTAGGGCGCATCCCGGCGGATCCGTTCCTGGATGTCGGCATAGATTTTTCTCGATTCGACTTCGTCGCTCACGGATAGGGCCTCGTCGATCAGTTTGTCGACCTCCGGATTCCTGTAGTAGGCGGTGTTGAAGAGCACCGGCGGCATGCTCGGTCCGTAGTAGAGGGGACGGAGCGACCAGTCGGCGTCGGAAGAGGCGGCCCAGCCCGTGTAGTAGAGCTCGAGCGTGGAGTCTTCCGGGCGCTTCACGTTGTGAATGCGCGCGACGCGTTCTCCCGCCTCGAGAACGGTGATTTTGGCGCGAACGCCGACGAGTGCGAGCTGCTGCTGAATGACCTGGACGGCCTTGACGGAGGCCGAGTCGTTGTAGGCGCACCAGAGGTTCACGTCGAATCCGTCGGGGTAGCCTGCTTCCTTCAGAAGCGCTTTTGCCTTTTCCGGATCATAGGGCCAGGAGCCGATGAGGAGCGCATTGGGAATGGATGGGGGCATCACGCCGCCCGCAGGCCTCGCGTACCCGCGGTAGGCAGCCTTCACGATCGCATCGCGGCTGACGGCATAGTTGAGGGCCTCTCGCACGCGCAGGTCGCTCATGGGCTTCTTCATCGTGTTCATCGCGATGAAGCGCATGACGGTCGAGGGCTTTCTCGAAATGAAAAGGTTCTTCTGGCGGTTGATTTCGTCCGCCGACTCATAGGGCATGGGGAAGATGAAGTCGGCTTCACCCGTTCTCAGCATGGCCGCGCGCGTGTGGTTTTCCGGGACCGGCACGAAGCGGATCCCGGAAAGCTTCGGCCACCCGGCATCCCAATAGTCCTTTCTCCTCTCAACCTCGAGGAGTTCGGCGGGGTTGTAGTTTTTGAGCTGATAGGGGCCCGTGCCGCAGGGCTTGAGCGCGAGATTCCAGTTGGGATTCATGAGGGCCGAAGGGCAGACCATCGAGAGGATGCCGCCCGCCATGCGCCGCTTCATGGGCGCAAGGGGCTTCCTGAGGTGAATCGTGAGTTCGTAGAGGTCCGTCGCATCCGCGCGCACGATTTCGCCGAACATGGCCGAGCGGCCGAGGCGCGTGGGATCGTGAATGAGGTGGTCGATGTTGGCTTTAGCCGCATGTGCGTCGAAGATTTCGCCGTTGGAGAACCTCACGCCCTCGCGGAGCTTAATGACCCAGGTGAGGCCGTCCTGGCTCGGGGCCGCATCAAGCGCGAGCGCGGGTTCCACTTCCATTTTGTCGTTGAGCCGGAAGAAGCCCTCATAGAAGGCCTTCATGACCTGACGCGAAAGCTTGTCCGTCGCGTTGTAGGGGTCAAGCGTCGTAAAGCCCGCCCCAACCGCTGCCGTGACGACTTTTGAGGAGACGTCGGGAGGAAGCTGAGCGGCGTCCTCTTTTTGAAAGTCGAAGAGCTTCAGCGCGTGAGCGGAAAAGGACGTCAGAAGAAGCGCATTCAAAAGAAGGGCTTTCGCGAGGAGCGTCTTCCTTCTTGGGGCAGAGAAAAGCATGGGGCACTGTCGGGTCGGGAATGGAATCCTAGTATTTGCGGCCATTCTACCGACTGCGCACAGGGCGGCTCTCCGACTTTGCACAAATAACGAATCTTTGGCATCATTCTCGGGCATTCAGCCTGACGATCTGCAGCGCCAGGACTCCGGTCAAACATCTGCACATTCACAATTCGAGCCCCTGAGGGCGTTCGCCCTCAGGAGAATCCAGCTTTGCTGCCGGGATTCATCGGGGGACGTGCGTCTCCCTTATGGCCGGCTCCTTTTTAGAAAGGAACCTTCATCATGATGAATCCCGTTCACGAATCCCGATTCCTCCCCGCCGGCCAATTCGGCAGCCATCTGGTGCATCTTCCTGCCGGGAGGGGCTATCTGAGAAATACGCTCTCAAGGGATGCGGAAAGCCGCATCCCGCGGGAAAATCCCGCTTATCGCTTTCCGGCCTCGCTCTACCTCGATTTCATCACCTGGTGGAATATGGGGGAAGCCGAGCCGCTCCTCATCACCGGACCCGCGGGTTCGGGAAAGACGAGCGCAGTGCTTGAGTTCGCTGCGCGCCTCTCGGTACCGGTCGTTTCCTATACCGCCCGGCCCCGGATGGACCGCAGGGAGCTTGTCGGCCGCTGGGTGCTTGCACCCGAAGGCGGCATGCGCTGGATCGACGGTCCGGCAGCGCTCGCCTGGAAGCACGGGTGGCTTCTTCTCGTCAATGAGTTTTCAGCGGCTCCCGCTGAAACCTGGGTTTCCGCCAATGACCTTCTCGAGGGACTTCCTCTTGAGAACGATCAGACGGGGGAAAGGATCGAACGCCACCCCGACGCGCGCATCGTCATTACGGACAATACGCGCGGGCATTCGAGCGAAGCCGAAGCCGGCTACTTCGGACGCGAAATGCAGGACCGGTCGGTCATCGACCGGCTCTGGCACATTCGCTTCGAAGGGCTTGCTGAAGACGAGGAGGCGGAAGTCCTCATGAAGGAATTTCCGCCCAAGCTCGTTCATGAGGCAGGGGCCGAGTCCGCAATGGAAGTCGCCCGCATCCTCGCCCGTGCGGGCGCGGAAACGCGGGCATCATCCGGAGCGGACGCCCTGGGACTCCGGTCGAAAACATTAGCGCTTTCGCACCGGGTCCTGAGGCGCACGGGCACTCTGATGCTCTCCTACATAGCAGGGAGTGTGCCGGAGCTCCATGACCCCGTCGAATGGTCTCTTGACCGTGCGGCGGGACATGCGCTCGACCGGCCCGTGAGAAACGCGCTCATTACGTACATGAAGACCGTTCTCGGCACCCGACTCGCCGAGCTTCGGAACCTCCGCAGGGAGGCGAATCATGCGTAATGATGCCGGAACCCTTCCGCTTCTCGAAACCCTTGGGGAACCCGCTACGCCTGAAGAAGCAAAGCTCTATGCCGGCATCGGCGAGCTTCTTGCGATCCGGGCGGGGCTCCATACGGGGCTTGAGCGGAGAAAAGCCAATGAAATCGACCGGCGCATCAGAGCGCTCGCGAACGATTACCGGCGGCTGAGGGACCGCAACCACCTCTGGGGAGCGGCTGAGCCGCTTCTCAACCACCGTGCGGAAGCGATGGGCCTCACGCCTGAAGAAGCGCGAAAGTCTTCGCGCCTTGAAGCGCTTCTTGCGCTCCCGGCGCTCTGCCGCCGGGACGGGATCAGGATCCGGTTTTCAGGCACTCCGCGCACGGACGGCAAAACGATCTGGCTCGGAAGCGTTGATCTCTCGCACCCGGCTGCGCCCGTGTACGTTTTCGGACACGGCATCCATGAACGCACGCATGTGCTTCATACGAACTTCCGTGCGGCTGAAGGACTCTCCCCGCGGGCATTCGCCCTCACGAACCTCTTTGAGGACGTGCGGATTGATGCCATAGGGGAGTCCGAATGCCGCGGATACCGGTTCTGGCGGGAAGCGCTCCTTGCGCTTCTCTGCAGAACGGGCGAGTCGGTCTTCCTTTCGGACGACCCGATGCGGCCTGCCGCCGATGTCTTCCTCGCGTGGCTTCATGCCGAGCTTCTCCATGAGACGCTACAAATGAAGCTTCCCGACGGGGTTCTCGAAGCCGTGAGGCTTGAGGCAGGACGCCGCTTCGGAGAGGCGTTCCTCAGGGATGCCCTCGGGCTTGCCCTGAGGCGCTTTCCTCTGGGGAGCACCTTCGAGGCAGCAGCTCTTGCGATCGAGTTCGAGGAATTTCTCTCGGACGCGGCGCTCATAGAAGAGCGCGTCGAAAAAGAGGCGGAGAGAGAACGAAAGAAGAGCGCTTCGGCCAATCGGAGCCGGCAGAGAGAGAAGTCTCGGAACGTTCAGAACGGGGAGGGCATCGCGCTCTCCCTTTTTGATGACGGGTCTGCGTCTTCTCCCCTCCGGTCTTCATGCGCCCGGGATGTTTTCCCGGCAGTTCTTCGTCTCGCCGACGAGAGAAACTGGCGCGGAAGCACCCCGGCCCTTGAATCCGGGAACGCCATGTCGCGGCTTCAGAAGGTGATCAGCCTTCCGGAGAGCGCCATGCCGGACATTGAGGCGATTGAGGCATCGTTCGTTGAAACCCTTCGCCGGCACGACAATGTGCCTGAAGGGAGCGGCAATGCTTCGGGAGGGCTTCTTCCGAGGCTCTCGAAGCTCTCGGAAATCCGGGCCGCCCGGAAGGCGTTCGACGCTGCATGGGACGAAACCTCGTCCTTCGCGATGCGTCTTGCGGACCTCTTCAAGCGCCGGATTCCTGCCGATGAGGGAGGAGCCCGGACGGGGTTCGAGATCGACGACCGGGAGCTTGACCGCGCGGCTGGAGGCGACGACCGCATCTTTGTGCGGGAGAGGAAAAGGAAGGCAAGAAAAATCGCCTGCGAAATTCTCCTCGACCTCTCGGGGTCGCTCGGAGAGCGGGGCGGCGCAGTGCTTCGCGCTGCTGCCGCGAGGCTTGAGGGAGGAATGAAGCGCCTGCCCGGGACTTCTGCCCGAACGGCCGTCTTCCCGAACGAGCGCGGCACAGGCCCGTTTCTCGCGTCCGACTGGAAGTCTTCTTCCGTCGAAACGCGCGAAATCCTCCGGGCATTGCCTTCAAAGGGACCCACTCCGGTGGGTCAGAGCCTTCTCTGGGCGCTTCAGACGCTCGCTTCCCGCCCTGAACCCGCGAAGCTTCTTTTTCTCCTCACCGACGGCGTCTTTGACGCCGGCGAATACCGGGGAGAAGTCGAGGCGCTCGCGATGGCGGGAATTGAGCTCGCGACGCTCGTGCTCTGCGATCCGGATCTTCCGGAAGCCGAAATCGGTCCGCGGAACACGATCGGAAGCGAAACGCGGTTCGTTCGATCAATCGACGAAATCCCGGAGGCGATTCACGCGCTGCTCCTGGGACTCAAAACCCGGGACGCCTTCTGAGCGGGGATCTTCCCGAAGACGTATTTCTCTTGCAACTTCTTTAGCGAACGGGGTCTGCTTCCTTTCTCCTTCAGGGTTTCCCATTGATGAATTCAATGGGCCGCCCTGAAGGGAGAGGGAAGAGGCCCCTTCGTTTTTTTGTGCGGGCCGCAATGCATGCGGCATCGCTGTAGAACACATCGGCCAACAGGGACCAACAGGGACTTCGGGGAGGAAAAGCGCCCAATGCACTTCAGAAAGAACATGACTCTCGAGATCCTTGAGGCGGAAACGCCGTTGCGGGCGCTTCACCGGATGCGCAACGACCTTCTGCGCATGGAGCTCGCTATCGGAAGCAGCGTCTTTGCCGCGGGGCTTCTTCCGGCGCTTCAGGCCTGGAGCGCCTTTGCGGCCGGGATTCCGGAGGGCGCATTTGAAGCCGGCATCCGGCGCGCGAGGCGCATGATGGAACTCATGCTCGACGAAGCCCTTCCCGACGGCCTCGACCCGAAGGCGCGCGAAAGACTCCGGCTCGGCCGGCTCGCGGGAGGAATGCTCCTTGGACTCCTCTCCGCGGCGGACGACATTCTCCAGTTTGAATTCAAAGCTCTGGAGAACGGCAGGGCTTCAGACACCTCCCCGGCATTCGACCCGTCGGCGGAGCTCCTTCTTGAGTTTCAGATTGCGTGCGCGGCAAAAGGACGAAAGGCGGTCGCGGAAGCGCTTCCCGCCATGCGGGCTTCAAAGCGCATTGAACTAGAGCGCGCGGGGCTCTGCGAATTTCTGCTTCGAAGGCTTATCGACCGCAATATCGCCGCGCTTCTCCGGGAAGCCCGGGAGGGCGGCCTTGAACCGGCACTCCGCCATGCCGCGGGCGGCTTCCCGGGAGCCGACGAGGAAGCGGTGCGCTTTGAACGCATCCTCATGAAGGCGTTGTCGGAGGAATGCCGGAAGGCTTCTTTTCCGGCGCTTATGCCGGGCGGCGAGTCGTCGGAGGCTTCAGACGCCTTCTTCACCCGGGGAAGTGCGGAGCTCATTTCCCGCGCGCTTCTCCTTGCAATTCGCGAGGAGCGTTTTCTTGTCCTCACGCGGGAGAACGACGGCGCGGACATCGTTGAAGAGAAGTCAAAGACTGATCTTCCACCTCGTCTCTGGATTGCAGCTGACGGCATCTTTCTCGAGTGGCCCAAAGGCGCGGCGGCTCTTGAAGCCATTCTCTGCGGCCGCTTCAGGTTGGCGGAGGAAGAGAACCGACAGGGGTTGACCGAAGGGTTGATTAAAGGCCTCATCGCCGCGGGAATGGTTGAGTCTGAATGGAAAGGAGGTCCGCGGGAAGCGGCGCTCACTCAGGAGGACGCACTGGTGCTGGGGCTTCGCGAGACTTCGGCGCTTCTTGCCGCGCTCTTTTCTCCCCGGGGAGATGGAGCAGCAGCCGCAGAAGAGGCCCCGAAGCTCTCCCGCCTTGACTGGCGGCTTTTCCCGCGCGAAGCGCGGAAGGGTGAGGGCCCGGGCAGCGCCTTCGTCGGCGCGGAAGGCCGGAAGACTCCGGTCTTCTTCTGGTCGATCGCTATCCCTGACCAGGTGCCGCTTCAGATCCGCGAAGCGCTTGAAAGCGCCGAAAAGCAGCTCTCGAGATTGAGGAGAAGCGAAACCCGGGGAGCCCGTGACGGGCTCTTTCTCGGCGAGTCCTTTTTCGCGGCAGGCGACTTCGAGGCGGCGGCAGACATCCTTTCGGACCTCGGGCTCGCAGTGGAAGGGCAAAGCGCGCTCCACGGCGGGGCGCTCCGTCGCATGCGCGGGATCGGACCCAATGCGGGAAAAACCGAAGTCGGGATTCTTCTCAAACAAAGCATTGCCGTCCCGTGCTGCCTCTGGAGCGACGGAACGGTGACGGAAGCGGACTGGCCGGACGCGGCTTGGGAGGCCGCTGACGAAGAAACGATTGAGGAACCTTAACGAATGAAGGGAACGTGCAAATGAAGATGAAAAGCTTCCGGGTAAAGGGATTCAAGGACCGTGCGCGGGAGACGAGCGGCGTCACGGGAAATGCGCTTGCGCTCTACCGGCCCGCATGGGAAGTCCGTCCGGCGGTCTGGAATCTCGGGGCGGCTGCCTTTGCGTCGGCGGCGGCTCTCTCCGGGAGTCTTCCCGCCTCCTGGGGGATTCTCTGGGGAACGGGCGCGCTCGTCCTTGCCGCCTGGCGATGGAAGGAGGCGCTTGACGTCTGGAAGCGCCGTGCGCCGTTGTCGGGTTTTGAGCCGCTCTTCATGACGATGGAGGATCTCGTCGCCCGCATGCGGGAGATGACTGAGAAAAGCCTTCCGGAAGCCGCCAGGGGAGGAGCCCGGTTTGAGCATCTCCTGCGCTCCGGCGGTCTCATCGGAACGGGACAGGAGATTGCTTCAGCCGGGATGAGGGATGAACGCGTGCTCTTTCTCTCTCATGCGGAATCCCGCGTTGAAAACGTCTGGTTCGGAATGGGCTTCCCCTGGACGCCGGTTGAGGCGCAGAAGCTCGAGGAACTTTCACGCGTCCCTCGCGACGTGATGACGGTGCCGCCCTCAATCCGGCCCCTGGTGACGAAAGACCGGGGGTTGTCGGAAAAGGAAATCGGAAGCCCCGTTCTTCACGGCGTGGGGCCTGAGGAAGCGCCGATCGAGCGGCCGATCAGGAGCCTCGGGGGCGGCACACTTCTCGTCGGCACCACCCAGGCAGGGAAGGGCGTCATGCTCACCTCTCTCATCGCTCAGGCGATTCTGCGCGGGGATGCGGTGATCGTGATCGATCCCAAATCGAGCAAGCGCCTGAGAGGCGCGATCCACGCCGCCTGCGCCGCTGCCGGGCGGGAGCCTCCTTATGAATTTCATCCGGCCTTCCCCGCGCGGGCGTTCGTCTGGATCCGCTCGGGAGCTGGACGCGCGCGACGGAGATTGCGTCCCGCGTGACGGCGATCCTCCCGCCCGAATCGGACGGGGTCTTCACGTCCTTTGCCTGGGAAGCCGTCCACGTGATGACGATGGGCCTCCTTTTTGCCGGGGAAAAGCCCTCCCTCGGGAAATTCTGGCGCATTCTCGCAGAGGGGATTGAGCCTCTCTTTGCGAAGTGCCTCGACATATCGCTTCAAAAACACGTTCCCTATTGGCGGGACCGCGTGAGCGCGATCATGGAAATTGAAGCGGGGACGCTTTCCGCTCCGCCCGGGTCCCGCGCGGGCTTGTCGCTTCTCGCCCGGGCGGCGCTCTGGGAGCGTGCAGTGCCCGAAAATGAAAAGGAACCGGAAGTGGCCGGCCTCTTTTCGGTATTCCGCCACTCGAGGGAGCACTACGCAAAGATCACGGCGTCGCTCGTTCCCGCGCTTTCCATGCTCACGTCTGGGCCTCTGGGGAAGAGCCTCTCCCCGGACCCCGACGATATTGAGGACGACCGCCCCATCGCGACGGTCGACCGCGTGCTCGATGCCGGGGGCGTGCTTTATCTGGGGCTCGACGCGCTGCCTGACCCGCAGGTCGCGGGGTCGCTCGGCGCATTGATTCTCTCCGACATGGCCGCATCGGCGGGCCGGCGCTACAACCTTGATCGTTCGGGGGATGAAGCGGCGAGGATCAGCCTCTTTGTTGACGAGACCGCAAACGTGATCAACCGTCCGCTTATCGAGATCCTCAACAAAGGCATGGAAGCGGGAATTCAGACGACGTGCGCCATGCAGACGATCGCCGACCTTGAGGCGCGGCTGGGGAGCAGGGCGGCGGCGCGAATGGCGCTCGGGAACCTCAACAACCTGATCGCCCTCCGAACCAAGGATCAGGAGACGCAGAAATTCGTGGCCGAGGCGTTCGGACGCACGACCGTCTGGGAGACCTCAGCCTCCTTTGCGTCCACTGCTGATTCGAGCCCGATCCCTCGATTCCGGGCGAGCGTATCGCGCGGACTCTCCGGGCGGCGGGAAAGCGTGGTTCCGACGGAAGCTCTCGGGATGCTCCCCAATCTTGAGTTCTTTGCGTCTCTCTCGGGCGGAAAGCTCTGGAAGGGGCGCGTGCCGATTCTGCTCCCTGAAGCTCAGGGGAGAAGGCTCTTTAAGAACACGGGAGAACGCCGATGATCAGGACCATTGTTTCGCTTTTCACCGCAGTCCTTCTCTTTGAAATCGCCTTCGGCGCGGCTTACGTGTCGACGGAAGCGCTCCGCGGCATTCTCTATAGAGAATCGATCGAACGGCAGCTGCTCCTTCCGGGGGCGTCCCTCAGGACGGCTCAGTATTTTGAAGGCGCGCTTTCCGAGGCTTTCGGGGAAGCTGTGCTCCCGGGGCGCTTCGCGCACTCGAGCGAACGCCAGCCCGGGATGCTTCGACCGGCGCTCCCGGAGGAAGCGGCGTTCGGTCGCGCTCTCTCCGGGATCCTCTCCGCCCCGTGGGTTGAGAACATGCGGCTGATCGGGCTCCTCTTTCTGAAGCGTCTTGCACTTCTTTTCACCGTTCTTCTTTTCGGCGCTCTCCCCATGGCAGCGCTTGCCGTCGACGGCTGGCACGCGCTTCAGGTTCGAACGCACGTCTTCGGCGCGATGCGCCCGAGCGTTTTCGGGAGCATCGGCCTCCTGATGACCTTCGGCGGTCTCGGAACCGTGCTCCTTCTCGCGTACCCCGCCGATCTTCCTTTCGGGCTCTGGGCGCTCTTTCCGGTGCTTTTCGGGGTTTCGCTGAGAACTCTGATCCGCTCCTGGCATCGCTTTTAAGATGTCTGCGTCTGACGGATGCTTGAAGTATTACCTTAGAGCCGCGCAATTTTTCCTTTGAGTGGTACTCGGGAGAGTCTCGAAGCGGCAATAATCTCTATCCATACGTTTACTTCAGGGGGCGGGAGGATCGCCGCGCCCTCGTTTTTCATTAGAGAGAAATTCCCATGGCCCGCGTGAATCCCCCGTACCGTGCCGACGTCGTCGGCAGCTTTCTTCGTCCCAAGCGCCTTCTTGAAGCCCGCGAGGCCTTCCATTCGGGCAAGCTTTCGCGTGAGGATCTCACGAAGCTCGAGGACGAATGCATTGCCGACCTCGTCGAAAAGGAAAAGAAGAACGGCCTTCGAGCCGTGACGGACGGCGAATTCCGCCGTGCTTTCTGGCATCTCGACTTCCTCGCTGCGCTGGGCGGCATCCGCCACGTGAAGGCCGAGCACTGGTCGGTTCATTTCGAAGGCCATCAGCCGAAGGCCGAAACGATCGTCATCGAGGACCGCATTCACTTCCCGAAGAATCATCCGTTCCTCGAGGCCTATGACCGCCTGAAGACGATCGCGGGCGACTATCCGATCAAGTACACGATCCCGTCGCCCTCGATGCTGCACCTGATCTGCGCCGTGCGCGAAGCGAACTACAAGCCCACAGCCTTCTATGAAGCCCATCCGGAGAAGCTCTTTGAAGACCTCGCCGACACGTGGGTCGACGCGATGCTCGCGCTCTACGAACGCGGCTGCCGGTATCTCCAGTTCGACGACACGAGCTGGGGCGAATTCTGCTCGCTCGAAAAGCGCGCAGCCTATGCCGCCCGCGGCATCGACGTCGACTGGACGGCCCGCCGCTATGTTGAGGTTCTGAACCGCATCCTCGAAAAGAAGCCCGCCGACATGACGGTGACGATGCACATCTGCCGCGGCAACTTCCGCTCGACCTGGTTCTCGTCGGGCGGCTACGAACCCGTGGCTGAAATTCTCTTCGCCCACGCGAAGGTCGACGGCTTCTTCCTCGAATACGACACCGACCGCGCCGGCGGTTTCGAGCCTCTTCGCTTCATCAAGGATCAGACCGTCGTGCTCGGCCTCATCACCTCGAAGTTCCCCGAACTCGAAAAGAAGGAAGAGGTGAAGGCCCGCATCGAGGAGGCTTCGAAGTACGTTCCTCTCGAACAGCTCTGCCTCTCGCCCCAGTGCGGCTTCTCCTCGACCGAGGAAGGCAACATCATGACTGAGGATGAGGAATGGGCCAAGGTAAGGCTCGTTCGCGAAATCGCCGACGAAGTCTGGGGCGACAAATAACCTGACGCTTGGTTGTCTTTAGACGCCAACCTCCTGTGATTAGACGCAGTGTCCCCATGATGCTGCGTCTCATTTCTATGATGGGCTGCCGCTTTGTGCAGAAATTGAGGCGTGAGACTGACGATTGTTATGTTTTTGTCATCACTGCGCGCTAAAGTATGCGGCTGACGAAAACAGGATTCTGTGAGGGACCTCGTTTTGCAGAGACCCCTTAATTCTTCTCATTCCTTAGGGCCGCTTGAAGGCAATGGCAGCTCAATTTCCGCTTCTTCTTCCCGCTTCAAAGCTTCCTCCGAAGCTGGTGGTTTTTGATCTCGACAAAACGCTGATTGCTGGCGACAGCACGATTCTCTGGACGGAATGGCTCTATGAGAAAGGTCTCGTGAAGGACCCGATCTGGCGGCAGATCGACCGCGAGATGATCCGCGAGTACGATCAGGGGCGTCTCGACATGCATGCCTTCATGCGCAAGCACTCGGGCGCATTCAGGAATATCCCCGTTGAGATGCTCGGCAAACTCGCTCTGGAGTTTGCGAAGAAGAGAATCGCTCCCCTTGCATACCCGGATGCGAAGAAGTGGGTGAAGAATGCCCTTCAGGCGAAGATTCCGATGCTCGTTCTTTCGGCGACGACCACCTTCATCGTTGCGCCGATTGCGAGGACGGTTTTCGGCATCGATGAAGCCATCGGCGTCGACCTCGTGGAGGAAAATGGCTTCTACACAGGGGAAATCCTCGGCACGCCGTCCTTCCAGGAAGGAAAGGTGGTGAGGCTCAAAACCATCCTCAACAGCCGGGGAATCGACATTTCTGACGTGCTTTTCTTTACCGACAGCAGGAACGACCTGCCGCTTGCCGAAGCTGCGGGCTTCACCTGCTGCGTCAATCCTGACCCGGTGCTTCTATCTGAAGCCCGCCGGCGCGCGTGGAAGATTCTCCGCTGGGAGCTCCCGCTCAGAACCAAGATTGAGCTCGGGCAGGGGTGAATACAGAAGAGCTTTAAAGCAGCGGTCCTCGCTGACTGAGTCCTGCTCTCCAAAAGTAAAAACCGGACGTCCGCGAGCGGAATCGTCCGGTTTTCTCTCAGAAAGGCGCTTGATTACTGAGCGAAGGCCTTGTCAAGGCTGATCGGCATGGCCTGATAGCCCATGGAGTCGATGATCTGGATTTCGACTGACGGATCCTTCTCGCCCCACTTGAATTCCTCAATGAAGGGCGATGCCTGGCCCGCCTTTTCGCCGGGCTTCAACTCCGACGGACGACGGCCCATGCCCGCCGTTGCCGAATAAACCATGATCGAGTCCTTGTCGGCGAAGTACTTCGTGAGCGAGGTAACGGGGCTGTACCACTTGAAGCCGCGGTCCTTGCCGTACTCCCAGACCTGCTCGATGGTCTTCTTGTCCTGGTCGATCCTGTAGATGACGGCGCGCGAATACTTCATTTCAGCGAGCGGCGGCTGATCCATGCCGCGCGCGTCGCCGTTGTCGAACGCCGTGATGTAGATGATGTGCTTGTCGGACTTCTCGTCGATGCGGAAGGCCGTGTGCTGCGTCCAGGTGTAGTCGAAGTCCCCTTCGCAGGTCGAGCCCTGGCAGGCAATGGGCTTGCCGTCCTTTACCGGCGTGAGGAGGAGATTCTTCCAGCCGTCGCGCCAGCCTTCGGGCGAAGCGAAGATCCACTTGATCTTCTTGTCGCGGCCGATCTTGACGATGGCGGACTGGTGGCGCGACGAGATGATGATCGAATCGTCGGTCGGGTCGTAGTCGACGGAATTGACGTGCGCCCAGTTCCTGCCTTCGCCCGTGCCCACGATGTCGCCGAACTTGTCGCTCGTTTCGAGCTTTGCAAGATCCTCGGCGGAAAGAGTCTTGCCGGACTGCGATGCGTCGATGTTGAGGCAAACCGCCCCCTGGTCGAGCACCTTCATGACGTTGTCGCGGTACGGGTCGAGGATTTCCCAGAGACGCCATTCGTCAACAACCTTGCCGTTCTGATCAAGCTCGGCAATCACGTCGCGCACGGTATGAACGCGCTTTCCGTCCGCACGGCGATGATCGGCGCTCGCGACGCGGATGAAGGAATGTCCGTTCTGAGCATTGTCGAGAGAGTGGGAGAAGTCGGAGTAGCCGACCGGCAGGCGGTGGTTGTAGATTTCGCGGCCCATAAGGTCGTACTTCACGTAGCGCTGGCCGTAGCCCCAGGTGATGTTCCCGTCGACATCCTGCTGGAAGCCCATCATGACGCCGGACTGATAAATCGTCTCAACGTTGTAGATGGGTTCAACGTGCATGTACCAGCGGACTTCGCCCTTGGTGTCGATGATGGCGTTCTGCGGGTAGAAGTTCCATTCCATCGCGCCGCCCATCGGATTGTTCCAGACCGCGCGCGTCGCCTTGGCGTACTGCTGCATGAGATTGTTGACGAGGTAGAGGCGGTCCTTGAACTTCGGATCAACCTTGACCACCTTCGTTTCGAACATGTTGCTATGCAGTCCCGGCGCGCCGCTCACCTCGTGGTACACGGGAGCCGCGTAGATCTTGTAGGTGTCGGTGAACTTCTCCGTTTTGCCGTAGAACTTCCGGGTGTAGGTAACTTCAACCGTATTCATGTAGTCCGGATAAAGACCGAAGACGGGAACGCCGGCATGCGTCAGAAGTTCGGAGCGTCTCACCGAATACTTGATCTCCTGACCATCAGGCTTCGGAACAACGCGCACGGTCGCTTCCGTGAGCTCATAGCCGCCGTTGCGGATGATGGCGGTCAAAGGCGCAATGCCGTACGGGTTCACGATATTAACAAAGGTATTTAATAGTTGACGGATGGTGCTGTGTGGCGCTTGGGGTCAGGCCGCCTGTGCATAGAGGGTACTCTCATTCGTAAAACAGGCG
>NZ_WEHX01000277.1 GCF_009183815.1 Sutterella seckii
AGAATGTTCGCCAGTATCGGCGAGAGCGGACCGCCCTGCGGCGCTCCTTTGTCCCGCTTTTCCACGTGTCCATTCTTCAGTTGCACGTCCGCTCTGAGAAATTTATGGATGAGCGAGATGACTCTGCCATCCTCGATTCTCTCGGAGAGTATCTGCACCATTTTCGCGTGGTTTATCGTGTCAAAGAACTTTTCGAGGTCCATATCCACGACCCATCTGTATCCCTTGTCAGCCGCGTCCAGCACGTCATAGATCGCGTTGTGCG
>NZ_WEHX01000278.1 GCF_009183815.1 Sutterella seckii
AGTTTGCGGCGGCGCTTTGGAGGCTTCACTTCATCAAATAGTCCGGTCAGCGGGATCTCCTTGAGAATTTCCTTTGCCATGCAAATCCTGCTCGTTGGGTCTGCAGCGTATTCCTGAGCAATATGCTCGAAGAGTTTTGCCGTATCTGGACTATAGGTAGAGCGGTTTTTTAGGCTTTCCGGGACACTTGAGGTCATTCCCAATCAGGAGGATCTCATGATCGATTCCATCTGGCGCAGGGCGTATGACGCCTGGCAGAAATCCG
>NZ_WEHX01000279.1 GCF_009183815.1 Sutterella seckii
TGACTACTCCCCGTCCAATTCTTCGAATTGGGCGAGGCTTCTCGCTTCTTCGGTCACAACCCGGATGTCTCCGGGATTTACACGACCTCAGCGAGCATTTGGAGAGGACATTTCTCTCCGCAGGACGGGTAGCCCCTCCGCCCTCAGTATTCTGATGCCTTCAGCCCGGATGTTGGCTGCAGCGTTGCCGTCGCGGTCATGGTGAGCGCCGCAGTGCGGGCACGTCCATTCGCGCGTAGCAAGATCAAGCTTCTCAAGCTTGA
>NZ_WEHX01000280.1 GCF_009183815.1 Sutterella seckii
CACTTCAGCTGAAACCAGCCTCGATGCTTCGCCTCGGAAATTCGCCGGCGGATTTGCCTGCCGGCTTCCTACGCTCGCAAACCGGGATATCCAACACCCGGATGACCTTCAGCACTCCGTCCCTCCTTCGCACCTGCAATCGGTCCAGGATTATTAACCTGGTTCCCATCAGCTATGCTTCTCAGCCTCGCCTTAGGGGCCGACTCACCCTGCTCCGATGAACGTAGAGCAGGAAACCTTGGGCTTGCGGCGAGCGGGCT
>NZ_WEHX01000281.1 GCF_009183815.1 Sutterella seckii
GACTCTACGATTCTCCTGAAGCCGCTCTCAAGCCCTTGATGAGGCTGGCTTGACCCCTGGTTGGGGAGTTATACCCCAACCAAGCCGAGATTTTCCGCTTCCAGCAGCGCATTGGTGCGGCGGTACGTCCAATAGTTCAGAATCCCTTCCCAGTGGTTGCGGATCATCTTTGCCACCCGCTTCATCTCTGGAATGCGGGCGTGCATCAGCCAGCTGCAGAACTCCTTGAGTTTGAGCTCGGCATCCTCTCTGGTCTCG
>NZ_WEHX01000282.1 GCF_009183815.1 Sutterella seckii
GACTCGATCAGTGAGCTATTACGCTTTCTTTGAAGGATGGCTGCTTCTAAGCCAACTTCCTGACTGTCTTAGCCTTCCCACTTCGTTTTCCACTTAGCCTGATATTAGGGACCTTAGCCGGCGGTCTGGGTTGTTTCCCTTTTGAGTCCGGACGTTAGCACCCGGTGCTCTGTCTCCCGTGCTCTGACTTCCAAGTATTCGGAGTTTGCCATGGTTTGGTAAGACGCCATGTCCCCCTAGCCATAACAGTGCTCTACC
>NZ_WEHX01000283.1 GCF_009183815.1 Sutterella seckii
GGTAGAGCACTGTTATGGCTAGGGGGACATGGCGTCTTACCAAACCATGGCAAACTCCGAATACTTGGAAGTCAGAGCACGGGAGACAGAGCACCGGGTAGCTAACGTCCGGACTCAAAAGGGAAACAACCCAGACCGCCGGCTAAGGTCCCTAATATCGGCTAAGTGGAAAACGAAGTGGGAAGGCTAAGACAGTCAGGAAGTTGGCTTAGAAGCAGCCATCCTTCAAAGAAAGCGTAATAGCTCACTGATCGAGTC
>NZ_WEHX01000284.1 GCF_009183815.1 Sutterella seckii
TACTTAAGCGTACGGAAGAAGGACTCCGAATACGGATTGTCGTTGCTGACTCGCGGACGACTGTGCGAGAAGGTAATTCCGTTCTTCTCAAGCAAAGCCAAAGTGGGAGCGGCCTTCATGCTCGCACCATTGTCTGAGTGCACGACAAGCTGTCCGGGCTTGATTCCGTATCGCCTGAAGGCATCCCCGAGAAAGCGCACGGCGAAGTCGGCATTATCAGCCTCGAAGACCCTGGCGCTCACAACCATGCGGCTGTA
>NZ_WEHX01000285.1 GCF_009183815.1 Sutterella seckii
TTGATTTGCCGATCGAGTACTGCTCCACGGCTTCAGAGATGCTGAGCTCCTTGCTCAGCAGGCGCGCTACGACGTTGTCTTTGAACTCCTGCGAATATCACATGTTTTGCCACTCCATGAAAGGTTGAAGGGGTGGCGAAAGTTAGTATGACATCTAATGCCATCCTCGATTCTCTCGGAGAGTATCTGCACCATTTTCGCGTGGTTTATCGTGTCAAAGAACTTTTCGAGGTCCATATCCACGACCCATCTGTATC
>NZ_WEHX01000286.1 GCF_009183815.1 Sutterella seckii
GTACATCGATCGATGTCAGACGGATGCTCAAGACGTACGTAGCTGTAACATCGATCGATGCTCAGACGTACGTAGCTGTACATCGATTACTCGAGCGTTTCATCGTGACTCTTCGGCCCTTTTCAGCCGCAAATCGTTTGTAGCTTGACGATTCCTTGACGATTCAGGAACTCATCCGGGTTCAGTTCCTGCGAATATGAGGGAAGGAAGAAGAGTTCGATGAGCTGCGCACCAAGCGGCGACCAGGCGGCGACC
>NZ_WEHX01000028.1 GCF_009183815.1 Sutterella seckii
GATGCCTCCCTCGCAAATCTTTATCTTCAGGCGCGCGGCAACAGTGCTGTCATCCGCAGACGTGTCCAGGCTACTCCTGAGGCCTACGGGCTTCCTAATGGTTTTAAAGTATCCGATCGATCCATCCGCCGCTTCTATGCAAGCCGCCATCCTGAGCTCATCAAGCGGGCGCGTGATGAAGAAGTCAATCCCTTTTTCGTCAAGCCTGGGCAGCAGCTGCAGATCGACTTCGTGGAGGCGAAGTTTCGTTTTGCCGGTCAGGCAGAAGAGGAAACCGTTTATATCTTTGAGGCCACATATGCGTGGTCGCGGAAGTCCTATGTGCGCGTATGTCCGGACATGACGCAGGCATCGTGGATGATCAGCATCTGCGACTGCCTCCAAAAGAACGGGATTCCTCTGGAAATCCTGTGCGATAACGACAAGTCTCTCGTCATTTCACATGGCAAGGAGCATGTCCGATTCAACCCGTCGTTCGAATGGCTTTGCAAGCCGCTGGGGATCCTGCCCAGAGCCTGCAGGCCCCGGAGGGCGGCAACCAAAGGCCGAATTGAGCGTTACGGGCGCTATCTGCAGGAAAACGGTCTTGTCGACTGCGGAATTGATTCGGAAACGATTCCGGATCGGACTGCCCTGCAGAAAAAGCTCGATGAGTGGATTGAGCACACGGCCGACATGCGCGTGTGGGATACGGTGCAGTACGGAAAGGCTACGACCAGGGACCTTTACGCCAAAGAACGAGCTCTTCTTCGTTTCCCGGAGGCATTGAAGACGTGCTTTGACGTTACGTGCTGGCCTGCCCGTACGACTGATGAGGGCATCGTTTATGTGTACGGAACCGCCGTCCATCTGGGCCCCAATTACCGCGGCGGACAGACGGTGTACGTTGCAGTTCGACTCAACGGAGAGGTGTTGGTAACGAACGCGGCTGGGAACGTCATTCGAATGACAGATATTCCGCCAGAGAACCTACACGAATTCAAGATGGATCAGCCGCCGCCCACTTCAAGATCAGCCTTTCATGCTGATATTTCAAAGAAAGGAAGCAGGAAAAGTCTTCTAAGTCAATTCGATGAAGCAACAGACTAAATATCGTCAGGAGAAAAATATGAATCAGAAATTTGGGCTTGGCATCCCGGAGCAGCCGGCAGCATCTCCAGAGTTGATGGATGCGCTCAGGCAGCTCAAGTGCAGTCGACTCTTGCCCGACATCGGGAAGCTTATCGATGAAGCCACGGATGCGCAGCTCTCTCCCCTGGAGACCGTCAGCAAGGTTTTTACGACGGCAGCCAGGCGCAGGCAGAACTCAAAAATGGAAATGCTGGAAAAGATGGCCAGCCTTCCGAGCAATCCCAGCATCGAGAACTTTGATTTTTCGAGAATCAATCCTCTGGCAGCGCAACGAATTAAGGAAGCGGCGCGTTGTCAGTGGATCGAGGCAGGAGAAAGCATGCTCATTCGAGGGCCGTCAGGTGTTGGAAAAACACATCTGGCCGTGAGCCTTGGAAAGCTGGCCGTAGCAAAAGGCTATCGGACTTTATTCATCCAGGCAAATGACCTGCTGGCAAAGTTGGCAAGGTGGAACGTCAATGGCGAGCTCGAGAGACGGATGAAGCTGCTGAATCAGGTCCGGGTTCTGATCATCGATGAATTCGGATACCCGACAAAACCGGATCCTGCGTATGCGCCTCTTTTCTACACTCTGGTGCAGGAGCGGACTCAGAAGGGGGTAAGCACCGTGATTACCTCCAACCGCAAGCTCGGAGAGATGGGATCGATGCTGGGCGGCGATGAAGTCTGCATTGCCGCCGCTTTGGATCGTCTGATCAAGGATTGCTGGTTTATCAAGATTATGGGAAAGAGCTACCGCCTGGAGTGTTTCGAAAAACGCAAGATGAAGGATGGCTGGGATAGTGAAGAGGACGACGAAGGGAATCTCTAAACCCTGACAGGCGAAAGCCGATGACCATGCCGTCGACGGCAAGTGCCGCCAGAGGCCTGCCGGACGGCATGGTCTGAGGAAACTGAGAATAACGCTACATTTGTAGCGCTACAATTCATCTTCAAATGTCCATAGAAATCAAGAATAAAGTTAAGTCTATCCTTGACGACGCCGTCACCCGCGGACTCGAATTTCCAAGTCTGCGAGCAATAAGAGCTCAGATCGGCAAAGGCTCGTATTCGACAATCGCCGAGGCGGTAAAGGAATGGAAGCAGGCAAAGATGGCTGCAGCATCAATGCCGGTTACAGCCGACCTTTCGATGGAGGAGTCTGAAGCTGTGTCGGGTGCAGTGTGGAATGCTGTGAGCCCGATCATTGCTAAAAGACTGACCAGGCAAAATGAGTGCGCCGAATCAGCATGGGAGGAAACCCGCCGGGAGATAGACAGGCTCTGTCAGACCGCCGAGGATCAGCTGGCTGAAGAACAGGCACTCAAAGAAGCCAGGCTGAAAGCAGAACGTGAGCGTGAATATTTGGAGTACCGGAATCAAGCACTGAGCAAGGAGCTGGAGGAAACGAAGGCTGAGCTCAGTCGTGTTGCAACAGAACTCGGGAAAGAACGCTTGATGCTGCAAAAAGCAGAGCTTGAGGTTTCCGGACTCCAGGCCGCAGTCGATACGTTGCGACAGGTAATCCTGGTGCTGAAGCAGAAGGCGATTCCTAAGATGTCAGGGAAGAAGGTTTAATTCCAACGCGCAGCGTTGGCTGCCGCCGGCTCACGGCCGCCGAAGTGCCCAGCGCATTTAATATGGCTCCGCCTCGCGGCCTTCGGCCGCGGGTTCCTCCATTAACTGCGCTGGGCACTTTGAAAAGGAGCCTCCGCAGGGAGGAAAAACCATCTGTAGCGCTACATTTGTAGCAAGCTCTGAGCTCTGTCATTTTTAGAGCATTGGCGGTGCCTGTCAGAAACGGCAAACGCCTGTCCCAGAGGAAGATCCAGTCCTCTTGCGACTCAGAGGAACTGCCACGGCACCGGGTCAACTTTGCTCGGGTCAAGAAAAAGCGCCCGATTCGACAGTGAGGGTCACTTTATCCGTCCAAAAGTGGGTCAGTAGATAGTGTCCTCTAACACCTTCTTCATCCGAGACCTTGCCGATCATTGCACGCACGGGGACGGTGTGCTTCTTTGCCGGGTCATATTGACGACTGATGACGTAGAGAATGTACGTACCGCTCTTGGTCTTTTGACGACTGATTTTGCCGACGGCAGCAGGAACAGGGACGGTGTACTTGAAGAACATTTGCTGACTTCTTTCGAGAGTATCGTAATACTCTCGATTGTAAAGAAAAAGCGCACGAAGCGCAAGTCATTTTCGTGGTTATTTCAGGCAATCGTTGCTGTTTTTAAGCTGCCTCTGGGTAGGGAGTAGAAAAACGCTGGAAGTTGACGCGTTTATCGGTGCAGCTTTCTCATATAGCCAGAGCGACTTCGACTATGCGGCGGGCGACGGCGACAGCAAGATTTACAGCCTGGGCGTATACGGTTCATGGTTTTCTGAATCGGGCGCGTTTATCGATTTGATCGGCAAGATTTCCCGCATTGAAAATGAGACGAAAGTTTCGGGTACCAAGGCTGATTACGACAACACGGCATTTTCGATTTCTGCAGAAGCAGGCCATCGCTTCGAATTGCCGGCGAGCTTTTTTGTCGAACCGCAGATCGAAATGTCTTACGGTTACCTGAACGACGAGACTTTTGATACTGTCAGCAGCGACAACCGCTCCATACGCTCCTATCTTGATTCTTCGGAAACATTGACCGGTCGTCTTGGCCTGCGCAGCGGCTACACCCTGCCTGAAAAGCGCGGGACCGTCTACGTCTATGCGTCTGCCATGCACGAGTTCTTAGGCGAAATGTCCTTTACCCGCGGTTCTGAAACCTACAAAGACGATTTCGGCGACACGTGGGTTGAGTATGGTGTCGGCGCCAGCGTCTTTGTCACGCCGAGCACCTATTTGTACGGATACGTGCAGCGCAACAGCGGCGCCGATGTTGAAGAACCCTAGCGCGTCAATATTGGCGCCCGCTGGTCGTTCTGATCAGTTGAGCCACACAGCGACTGACTGATCCCGAATATCAGCGCATGAAAATGGGAACCCGCACGACTCTGCCGGGTTCCCATTTTTTTGATCTTCATTTCAGCTGAATTTCTTTGAGATGCTCATTGCCGGCCTAATGCCGGCAAGCACTTCAGGGTCTTATCTTCTCACGCATTCCACTCAAGTATCCGCCCGAGGAAGTGTCTTAGCTCCGGCGCCTGAGGCGCCTGGAACAACTCCGCACTCGCCCGGCACTCCAGAATCTTTCCGGCATGAATAAATGCCGTCTTTTCGCAGGCCTTCCGCGCAAATCCCATTTCATGCGTGACGATCACGAATTCAATGCCCTCTTCCTGAAGTTCCGCCACAACGTCGAGCACCTCGGCCGTGTACTCCGGATCGAGCGCGCTCGTGGGTTCGTCGAGAAGCAGAAGTTTGGGCTTCGGCGCCACGGCGCGCGCAATGGCGGCGCGCTGCTGCTGACCGCCCGAGAGTTCCGCAGGGAGCTTCCCGGCATGATCCGCAAGACCAAACCGTTCGAGGAGTTCAAGTCCCCTCGCCTTCGCCGCCTCCCGCTCCCAGCCGTGCACTTCAACAAGCGGCAGCGTGATGTTCTCGAGCACCGTCATGTGTCGGAAGAGATTTCCCTGCTGAAATACAAACCCGAGGCGCCGGCGGAATTGGAGAAGCTCAGCCTCCGTCTGTGGGATCGGAGTCCCTTCCAGACGAATGTCTCCCGAGCTCGGAAGGATCAGGCCGCCCAGAATTCTCAGAAACGTGGACTTTCCGCAGCCCGATGATCCGATCACGGCAAGAGACCGCGTTTCAGTCGAAAACGTAATGTCGTTCAGAACGGGCGCCGCGGCATCGAACCGCTTGGTGAGGTGCTCAAGATCAAGCCGCATAGGAGAAGCGCTTTTCGAGAACCCTGCTCGCATAGGCGACAGGAATCGTCAGAATGAGATAAAGGATGCCGAGGAAGAGATAGCTTTCGACGAGCTTCAGATTGGTAGCGCTGATTTCCCGCATCGCCTGCGTGAGCTCCACCACGGAAATCATCGAGAGAAGCGACGAATCCTTGATGACGGAGGCGAACTGGCCGGCAAGGGCCGGCAGCGTTCTCGCCGTCATCTGCGGGATGATGACGAATCGCATCGTCTGCGCCCGCGTAAAGCCCACGGCCCGGGCGGATTCGAGCTGCGCCGGGTCAAGCGACAGGTAGCTCCCGCGCAGGATTTCAGAAATATAGGCGCCCTGAAAGACCGACAGAATGATGACGCCCGCCCAGAAGCGGTCGTCGACGCCCCATGCCGTCCCTACCAGATAGAAGAAAAGGTAGATCTGCATGATGAGGGGCGTGCCGCGGATGAAGATCACATAAGCCGATGAGAAATACCGGATCGGCAGGTACCGCGACTGGCTCGCTGCTGCGGAGAGTGCGCCGAAGATGAGGGAGAGCACCATGCTCGCGAGGCTCACGCCTACGGTCAGCAGAAACCCGTCCCAGATGCGGATGCGGAAATCCGGCAGGAACGAGAAGTCGAGCCGATAGTCGATTCGCGAGAGCGACACCCAGAAGAAGCCCACGATCAGGACTGCGGCAAGCAGGGAGCTCGCCGCAGCCTTCAAGACCGAGGGCTTCTCGCCGGAAGCAACGGTAAAAAGTCCCGGCATTACTTCTTTAGCGGAGTGAAGTCAAAGAACCACTTGAAGCCGAGCTTGTCGAAAGCCGCTTTTTCGGCCGAGAGGTGCTTTTCCGTCAGGCGGTCGAATTCGCCGTCCTTCTTGCTCTCTTCAATAAAGCTGTTGAGAGCGGTCAGAAGATTCTTGTCGCCCTTTCTCACCGCCACGCCCCAGGGCTCCACATCCTGGAAGGGAATGAAGACCGCGTTGGTGGTGTCGGGATTCTTCTGCCAGTTGCGGTAGATCGTGAGCTGGTCGTAGAGGAAGCCGTCGACCTTCCCCGTAGAAACCTCCATCACGCAGGCGCTTTCGTCGGGGAGAGCCGTGACGGTCGCATTCGTCAGATGCTTCTGCGCAAAGAGGTAGCCCGTGGACCCGATCTTGGCTGCAATCTTGCGGCCCTTTTGATTCAAGTCCTCAATGCTCTTCACGTTGCTCCCCTTGTTGGTGAGGATGCCGAGAAGCGCATTGGCGTAGGGCGCGGAAAAGTCGACGGTCTTCGCACGTTCAGCCGTGATCGTCATCGAGGACATCACCATGTCGACCTTCCCCGTCACGAGGGCCGGGATGAGGCCGTCAAAGGAAATATTCTCAATGCGGATTTCCTTGCCGATCTTCTTGCCGAAATCCTTCATGAAGTCGACGGAGACGCCGGAAGGATTGCCGGCAGCGTCCTTCCCTTCAAAGGGAGGGTAAGCGAGCTCCATGCCGACCACGAGAACGGACTTCTCCATCGTGTCGGCAGCTGCCGTCAACTTCGGGGCATCGGAAGACTTTTCGCCGCAGCCCGCAAGCGCGAGGATCGAAAGCGAGAGCGCAGCGGCCACCGCCTTGCGGCGGGAAATGGAATTCATCATTGGTAAACCTGAAAAAGAAAATCGGCAGGAAGCAGAAAGTTTCTTGCCGAACAAATTTGAGCCAAAGCATAGCGCAATTGGGACCGCTTCATGGGAGCCCGGGAACGAGAATCAAAGGTCGAGCTGATTGACCGCCTCCTTTAAGGCATCGGCCGTCCGCCGGTCGTATTTGGCGGTCGTCGTGACATTCGCGTGGCCCATAAGGTTCTTGACCGCAACGATGTCGACGTTCTTCGAGAGAAGCCTCGTCGCAAACGTTCTCCTCAAGTCGTGGGTCGTGATGTGTTCAATCCCGGACTCGTTGAGCGCTTTGGCAACAATGCGGCCGATCGACGCTGGATCCAGCGGCGAATCGAGAATGAGCTTTCCGTCCTTTGTGTAGCGCCCGAAGAGCCAGCCGGGAGAAGGACCTCGAACAGCAAGCCAGGCATGAATCCGGGCGCTCACGGCGGGCGTCAGAAACACGGTGCGTTCCTTATTCCCCTTGCCGAGAACGCGCAGGCTCCCTTCGGCCATATTGAGGTGTTCCATCCGAAGGGTCGTTGCTTCCGCCCGGCGCAAACCGCACCCGAGAAGAAGCGCAATCACGGCCTGATCGCGCACCGCGCTCGGACGCTCCTCTTCGTCGGCTGCGGCGAGAAGCTTTCCCGATTCTTCCAAAGAGAGCGCCCGTCCGCGCGGCTCGCGATGGACTCTCAGCTGCTTCACGGCCTTGATCTCCGAATAGGTTTCGAGATCAAGCTGCCGCAGGCGCCAGGCGGTTTCAGCGACGCCCTTCAGGGCTGAAAGATAGGCATTGACGGAAGTGGCGGAGAGCCCTCTTTTGTCTGAAAACTCATGCACAAAGGCAACCGCATGCGCATAGCGGAGCTTCCCCCAGGGGCAGCACACGGCATCGGGGAACCCGAACCAGCGTGCAATCACGTTGAGGCGCGAACGCACGGCGCGGCGCGAAGCCTCGGAATGAAGCTCCGCGAGATAGGCCGCCGCCGCGTTCACTTCGTGCGAAGCGGCTTCCGGGGCGTCCAGAAGGCCCGTCCCTCCTGACGAATTTTGAGCGATTGCCAGGAGACCGCTCTCCGTTTTCGCATCTGAAAGGCCGTCAAATTTCATCTGCCGAGTTTTTCCTATCTGTTTTTGGATTCACGCCGGTTTCCATTGAATCCGGCATCCGACATGAGGGTTAACCCTCTCATATCGGTACCGCAGCATATTACGCACGATAACTGCAATTATATGGCGTAATTTTGAGCGCGCAATCACCTCCACCTTTCGTCGAAGTCAGTTTCTACGTTGTATTTTTGTTTGCTTGTTTATTGTATAGCTTTCATTAATTTTTCATTCGTGTTTAATTATTCAAAATACGATGATATGAATGAATACTTAACTTGTCAATTCATTCACTAATAAATGCCTCATTCACTATCATTCTTTTTTGCATACTGAGACTTTGTTCCATATCTCGTTCTATAAAAGTAATAGAATTGCCAGAATGACGGCATTTCAATCCATTCTGATTTATCTTCTATTTCATTGTTTATTGAATTAATTTTATCAACCAGCAATGAATAGAATTCCTTCACTTTCAATTCTTTCGTATTGACAATATCACCATGTCTTTCAAGCATCTCAATGCATGATTCATTCATGAGTTCGAGAATTCTGGGCGTGAGCGCAGCGCCGTCCTTTTTACCCTCACCCGCTTTGCGACCGCGCTTGCGCCCCGTCGTGGCCCGTCCCGGGTTGCCTTTCAGCATAGGCATCAATGATTTAGCGTGCTGTCCGCGCCGCCAGTACGTGGCGATCAGGAGCTTCAGCCTTCTGGCCTGCTTGACGTCGCCGGCCGCAGCGGCATTGCAGAGGTCTTCGATTCCTCTCTCTGAATAGAGCTCGGGGTTTGAAAGAAAAGGAAGAATAGTCTCATAAAGATCTCTACCCGTTTTCTCAACAGACTCCGTCCATTTTCGCGAAGCCATATCTGCGAATGGATCCAGTTCAATTGTTGCAGTTCCATTCTCAATCATTTCATTCAGCTTCGATGTTGCCGCCCTAACCAAATGGACTGATTGCCCTTTCATTTTAATCAGCAATGTCATACTACCGAATATCTTAATGACTCTATATTCAATTTCATTCCATTTTATGATTTCATTCTCTTTAAACTTATTCTCATTCATTTCATTCTGCTCCATTTCTATATTACAAACATAGATGGCATATACAATTTACATTGCTAACAAATTCAAATTGCAGTTTATCAGGAACCGGGAAAAACCGCGAAGAAAAACTAGGCAGTCCTTTTCGGTGGCGGCAAGAATAACTGCCTAAAAATTAGGCAAATTATCGATTTTGCGCGTTTGCATCGTATATCCATATGTTGTATATGGATTTCAGTTGAATTCGGCTGCTCCAGGCATAAAAAATCCCTGCCGTGCGCATCCGCAGGACAGGGATTTAGGAGACGAGAGACTGTACTAAGGCGCTGAGTCGCGAGAAAGCAGGTCAGTCGCCGAAGACGCCGGTGGAGAGATATCTGTCGCCCCGGTCGCAGATGATCGTGACGACCACAGAACCCGGATTCTTTTCGGCAATCCGGATCGCGCCCGATACGGCGCCGCCGGACGAAACGCCGCAGAAGATGCCCTCTTCCTTAGCGAGCGCCCGCATGGTTGATTCAGCGGCCTCCTGAGTCACGTCGACGGTTTCGTCAACGACCTTCGGGTCGAAGATTCCGGGACGATAGGCCTCGGGCCAGCGGCGGATGCCGGGGATGGAGCTCCCGGCCGCAGGCTGCATGCCGATGACGCGCAGATCAGGGATGATGGTTTTGAGGTAGCGTCCGGTGCCCACGATCGTGCCCGTCGTTCCCATGGCGGAGACGAAGTGCGTCACGCGCCCGCAGGTCTAGGCGATGATCTCAGGTCCCGTCGTGCGGAAGTGCGCGAGGGGGTTGTCCGGATTGTTGAACTGGTCGAGAAGATAGCCTTCGCCGCGCTTCTGCATTGCCTTTGCAAGATCGCGGGCGCCTTCCATGCCCTTTTCCTTGCTCACGAGAATGAGTTCAGCGCCGTAAGCCTTGATGGCCGCGCGGCGCTCGAGCGACAAATTCTCCGGAAGGATGATCTTCATGCGGTAGCCCTTGAGCGCCGCGATCATCGCAAGCGCAATGCCCGTATTGCCGCTCGTTGCTTCAACGAGGACGTCGCCGGGCTTGATGTCGCCCCTCTTCTCGGCCTCTTCAATCATGGAGCGGGCCGCGCGGTCCTTCACGGACCCTGCAGGGTTTGAGCCCTCGAGCTTCACCCAGATTTCGCTCCCGTTCTGAGGAGCCAGGTGCTCGAGCTTCACGAGCGGCGTCATGCCGATGGTATCGATGAGTTTTCCAGCCATTTTGTTGATTGCCTGTTACGAAAAAGCGTGATGATCGATTCGAATGGGGAGCCTGTCGCTGCCGCGATAGAAGTACGCCCGGTCAAGGCTCATGTAGTAGGTGTTCCCGCGCGTGGGGAGCGCATCCTCAAGGAGAATCGCGTTGATGGGATCCGGGTACCACCCTTCCGGCCGGGCGAGAACCTGGACGGCGCCGCCCTTTGGGCGCGAGGCAAGCACCTCGATCGGGAGCTGCCCGAGACCGAAGGTGCGCTTCATCTGCGCGTCGATGGGCCTCAGCAGCACGTCGACGGGGCCGGGCTCAACTTTTTCTCCGGAGAGCGGCAATGCGAGCGAGCCGAGAAGAAGCTTTCCGTCCTCGATACGGCCCTCAAGCACATTCACGTCGCAGAGAAATTTGAGGACGAAGCGCGTTTTGGGTCGCGTCCAGATTTCTTCCGGGGCGTCGGCCTGCTCAATCCGGCCGTCCTTCATCACCACGACGCGGTCGGCAATCTGCATGGCCTCTTCCTGGTCGTGCGTTACGAAGACGCCCGTAAAGCGAAGCTTTTCATGCAGGCGCCGGATCCACTGCCGCAGATCCTCGCGGACCTGGGCGTCGAGCGCTCCGAAAGGCTCGTCGAGAAGGAGAACGCGCGGCTCGGTGGCGAGCGCCCTCGCGAGCGCGACGCGCTGCTGCGGCCCGCCCGAAAGCTGTGCGGGGTAGCGCCCGGCAAAGTCAGTGAGCTGCACCATGGCGAGAAGGTCCCGCACGCGCGCTTCAATGGCGGCTTTGGGGAGCTTCTCCGCGCCCTTTCTCACCGTCAGGCCGAAAGCGATGTTTTCCGCGGCCGTCATGTGCCGGAAGAGCGCGTAGTTCTGAAAGACGAACCCCACGCGCCGGTCGCGCGCTGAGACGTCCGTCATGTCGGCGCCGTCAAAGACGATCCTGCCGGAAGTTTCCGTTTCAAGTCCTGCAATGATTCTGAGGAGCGTCGTCTTCCCGGAGCCCGAGGGCCCGAGGAGCGCCGCCATTTCGCCGGTTTCAATGGTGAGCGAAATGTCCTTCAGAACCGGCGCGCCGCCGAAGGTTTTCTGAATGCTGTCGATCTGAATGCTCATGATGAAAGGGTCTTCCTTCGCTGCAGTTCGGGCTCCGGAGAACTCAGGCTCTGCGGCGGGCTTCAAGGCGCTTCTTGATGAGGAGCGTGAAGACCGCGAGAAGCGAGAGCGCGGCCGCAGCCGTAAAGGCGCCGACGGTGTTGTAGTCCTGCTCGAGGAGTTCAATCTGAAGCGGGAGCGTCATCGTTTCGCCGCGGATGCTCCCCGAGACCACCGAAACCGCACCGAATTCGCCGATGGCGCGGGCATTGGTGAGAAGGACGCCGTAAAGAAGCGCCCAGGAAATATTGGGAAGCGTCACGTAGCGGAACATCTGCCAGCCCGAGGCGCCGAGAAGAATCGCGGCCTCTTCCTCCGCCGCGCCGCGGCTCTGCATGACGGGGATGAGCTCCCGCGCTACGAAGGGGCACGTGACGAAGATCGTGACGAGCACCATGCCGGGCCAGGCGAAGAGAATCTGAATCTCCGACGCCTCAAGCCAGGGCGCAAGGGGCCCGTTCGCGCCGTACCAGAGAAGGTAGACGAGGCCCGCGACCACGGGCGAGACGGCAAACGGAATGTCGGTCGCGGCAAGAAGCCACTGCTTCCCGGGAAAGTTGAACCGCGCGCAGCACCAGGCCAGCATGATCCCGAAAACGAGGTTGACCGGAACGGTGATGAGCGCAATGCCGGCGGTGAGCCCGATCGCATGAAGCATCTCCGGGTCGCTTAAGTTTTGGAGCACCGGCATCAGGCCCTTCTGAAACGCCTCGGCAAAGATGTAGACGAGCGGGATCACGAGAAAAAGAACCGCGATCAGGACGGCTGCGCCGATGAGAATGCGCCGGGACAAGTTCGAGGCGCGTTTTGCGGATGCGGTCATGCGGGGGCTCCCAGGCGTCTGGCAAGGCGCTTTTGCAGGAAATTGGCGAAAAGGAAGAGCGCAAGCGAGAGCGCGAGAACGAGCGACGCAATCGCGCTCGCGGCCGGGTAGTCGAATTCCTGAAGCCGCATGAAGACCATGAGCGAGAGCACTTCCGTTTCGTAGGCAATGTTCCCGGCGATGAAGATGACGGCGCCGAATTCGCCGAGCGACCGGCAGAAGGCAAGGGTCGTCCCGGCGGCAACCGAGGGAAGAATTTCCGGGAGAATGACGCGGCGGAAGATCTGTCCCTTCGTAGCGCCCAGCGTCTCCGCGGCCTCCTCCGTTGTTTTCCCGAGGTCCTCGAGCACCGGCTCAACCGTGCGCACGACAAAGGGGATTGAAGTGAAGGCCATGGCGACGACAATCCCGAGCCACGTGTAGCTCACTTTGATGCCGAAAATTGAGAGCCAGGCGCCGTACCAGCCGTCCTCGGCAAAGAGTGCCGAGAGCGTGAGGCCCGCGACCGCCGTGGGAAGCGCAAAAGGCAGGTCGATGAGGGCATCCAGAATCCCGCGCCCGGGGAAGCGGTAGCGCGCGAGCACCCAGGCAAGAAGGACGCCCGCGACGCAGTTGAAGACGGAAGCCCAGAAGGCGGAAAGGAGCGTTACCCGCAGAGCGGCAAGCGTCTGCGGATTCGTGATGATCTCCCAGTAACCCGCAGGCGTGAGGTGCGAGAGCTCTCGCACGAGCGCGCTCATGGGGAGGAGCAGTATGAGCGAAACAAAAGTGACGCTCACCCCGAGCGACAGCCCGAAGCCGGGAAGCACCCGGCGCTTCTTCCTCTCCGCCATGATGGTTACTTCCTGCCGAGCCTGACGAGACGATCGAATTCACCGCCCGTCGCAAAGTGCGTCTTCATGACGGCCGCCCAGGAGCCGAAGCGTTCTTCAACAGTGAAGAGCTTCGTTGCGGGGAAGCGGTCCTTCAGGGCCTCCATGGTCTTCTGATCATTCACGCGGTAGTAGTAGCCCGTGATGATTTTCTGCGCTTCGGGGCTGTAGAGGTACTTGAGATAGGCTTCCGCCGCATCCTGAGTCCCCTTCTGCTTCACCACCTTGTCGACCCACGCGACCGGGAATTCTGCGAGGATGTCGGTCTTCGGGACCACGACTTCAAAGCCCTGATCCGCATACTTGCTGCGGATGTTGTTGATCTCGGACTCGAACGAAATCAGCACGTCGCCGATTCCGCGGTCGACGAACGTGGTCGTGGCGCCCCGTCCGCCCGTATCAAAGACGGCGACGTTCGAGAGGAACTTCTTCATGAGCTCCTCCGTCCCTTCCTTTGAGCCCTTAGACTCATCCTGAGCAGCCGCCCAGGCGCCCAGATAGGTGTAGCGGGCATTCCCGGAGGTCTTCGGATTCGGGAAGACAAGCTTCACGCCCTCCTTATTGAGGTCGGACCAGTCGGCGATATGCTTCGGATTTCCCTTCCGCACGAGGAAGGCCATCGTCGAATAGAAGGGAGAGGAATTGTTCGGAAGCCTCGCCTGCCAGTCGGCCGGAATGAGCTTTTCCTTGTCGTGGAGAACCTGGATGTCGGTCACCTGATTGAAGGTGACGACGTCGGCCTTCAGTCCCTGAAGAATGGCGAGCGCCTGCTTGGAACTCCCGGCATGTGACTGACGGATGGTGAGCTTGTCGTCCGGATGCGCCTTGTCCCAGGCGCTGATGAAGGGAGGATTGAGATCCTGGAAAAGTTCGCGGGCCACATCGTATGATGCGTTGAGGAGTTCGGCGGCGTTCGCGCCCGGCAGGGCTGTTGCTCCGATAATGGCGGCGGCGAGCGCTGCGGCGCCCTTTGACCAGATCTGTTTCGGCATGATTCTCTTCGCTTAAAGTGGTTGGCGGAGGTTGGTCCTCCCCGTTTCATCGCTGAGTGCGATGTCTTCTTTACGTGGTAACCCCTATATGGTTAACCCCCATACTAGCGAACTTGGACGATCCTGCCCTCAGTACTTTGTGGTAATACCTCAGAAATCGGGAACAAACTGTTTCGTCAATCGAGTACTTCGCCCAGGACTCAGCTGCCGGCCCCGCCGCTTCTCGCATTGATGCGCGATTCCACTTCCTCGGCGAGGAGATGCGCGCCCCGATGAATGAATTTCAAAGCCGGGAAAAGCGCATAAATATCCCGCGTCGGGAGGTGCCATTCTGGGAGAATCTGCACGAGCCTCTCTGCCGCCTCTTCTCCTTCTCCGGCGATGTCCGGAAGACACGCGATGCCGTTTCCGCGAAGCACTGCATCCCGGATGAGACCTGCTGCCGAATAGCGGAGCGGCGCATGCACCGCTATCCGGCGCGTTTCCGATCCGCGGGCGAGAATCCAGTGATTCTCTCCCAAAAGTCCGATAAGCCTGTGCGCTCTGAGATCGTCGGGTTCTGAGGGCGCCGGATGGCGGCTCAGATAATCCTGAGAAGCAAAAAGGCAGCTTCGGCAGAGGCCGAGCCTTCTCGCCGCCGTACCCGGCATCGGTTCAGGAGCGACTTCGAACGCAAGATCGATGCCCGATTCGACGAGCGGCAGCACTCGGTCCGATGCGAGGAGCTCTATCGAAAGCCCGGGATGCTTCTCCCCAAATTCCTCCAGAATGCCGCAGAGAAAGAACTCAGCAAAGCTCGTGGTTGCCGCCACCCGGAGACGGCCAGTCAGTTCTGAGCTCCCGGGCGATGCAAACATTTCGTCCGTGCGCCTCAGAATCTCCCGCGCTTCCTCAAAAACGCGTTCGCCGTCCGAAGTGAGGGACACGGAGCGCGTCGTGCGGTTGAAGAGCCTCAGATGCATCGTCTCCTCGAGCTCCGCGACTGTTCGGGTGACGGATGCCCTGGAAAGCCCGAGGCTCTCCGCCGCTCGCGCAAAACCATTCAGGTCGGCAACGCGCACAAAGGTTTCGAGCGACTTGATCTTGTCCATATTGTTCCGGTTTTCAAAATAGTCTGTTGTTCTTAAGTCTATTTATTCCGGTTTTCAGCATCAATAGGATATCGGGATGCCGCAACCTTTTTATCCCGATATGAATATGACGATGCCATTCATCACACGCCGCTCCCTTCTTGCCTTTGCAGCCGCCTTCCCTGCTGCCTCTATGTTCCCAATCAGGTCCTATGGGAACACCGGCGTGCCGTCGAGCCAACTGCTTTCTTCAGAGGAAGTCTCAAAACTCTTCATCCGCTTTGCCGAAGAGCGCCGCATGCCTCCCGAACTCGGACGATGGCTCGGCAACAAGTCGATTCAGGAAATTTCTCCCTACAAAGTTTTCGACAACGTCTGGTGCGTCGGAATTTGCTGGGTTTCCGCCTATGCCATCCGCACGAAGGATGGCGTCATTCTGATCGACACGCTCCACGAGCCTTTTGTCGACAAGCTCCTCTCAAACCTGCGCGAGGTCGGAATCGACCTATCCGAAATCAAATACGTTCTCATGACGCACGGCCATTTCGACCATGTCGGCGGCGCCTGGCGCCTTCGGGAGCTCCTCCCGCATGCACGCTTCGGCATGAGCGCTCGCGGCTGGGCGGAGGCCAAAGGCCACGAAAAGGAAAGAAACGGCTTCAGAATGCCGCCCGCGGATCTCATTCTGAAGGACGGAGACAAAATTGCGCTCGGAGAAACGATCGTCACTGTGCTGGAAACGCCGGGACACACCTGGGGAACCTGCTCCTACCTCTACGACGTCCGGGACGGAGACGAAATGCACCGGGCCGTGACGATCGGAGGCCAGGGCCTCAACGCGATGGACGACCTGAAGCAGCTCGAAGCCTACATCGGCAGCATGAGGAGACTGGGGGATCCCGCACTCGGCATCGATGTCGACCTGACGGCTCACCCGTTCTCTACGGGTCAGACGGAGAAGATTCCGGCAATCAGAGCGCATCGCCATGGCGAACCTCACCCGCTGGTCGACCGCAATGCTTATCTCGAGCGCCTCGAAAGACTTATTGCCGGTGCGGAGCGCTATCGTCGCCAAGGCGCCCGAGCCTGACCTCATCAGGCTCGAGCGGCTTCAGGCTTCCGCGAAGCGCCGAAATGAAGAGGCTTCTCACCCATTCGAGTCCCGTATCCAGCGTCGTGTGGGCGTGCCAGATGAGTGATGGCTGGAGCCACGGCACGCTCTCCGCACGGGCGAGCACCGTGAGAGGCCTCTCTTCCGCCAACGCCTTTGCCGTCCGCCACGGCAGAATCAGAACGGCATCCGACCGGCGCATGAGCCTCACAGCCCCGAGCCAGTATTCCGTCCAGAGCATCGTCCGTCCGGCCTTGAGCGGGATCTCCGCCGGGCCCGGCACGCCTTCTATGGGATCGTCCGTGTCCGGATGCACGCAGATTTGAATCCGGCGGCAGGCCTCAAGGTCCTGCATAGAAAGCGTGCCGTCCTGAACCTTCCTTTCAAGCGGATGCCCTGCTCTCACCGCATAGACGTAAGGCGTCCTCAGAAGCGGAACGCTCGCAAAGTCTGCCGGGAGATTGACGGCCGGAAAGATCGCGAGGTCCGCTTCTCCGGCGCGGAGCTTGAGAAGCGTGTGTTCGTCGTGAGGAAGGATGGCAATCCCGGCTTTTGGCGCCTTCTTCATGAAAAGCTCGAGGACGGGCTCGATCATGATCGGAATCGCATTGTCGAGCGAACAGATGCGGATCACGCGGTTCATCGCTGCGGGATCGAAGGCCTCAGCCGAAAAGAGCTTTGCCATTTCCTCGAGCACGCGCCTTGCCTGAGCCGTCACCTCGTGCGCCCGCGCCGTGGGCGCGAGGCCGTGCCCGAAGCGCGTGTAGAGCGGATCCTCGAAAACCGTCCGCGCCTCGGCAAGGAGCCGGCTCGCCTTCGGCAGACTGATCGAAAGCCGCGTGGCGGTTCGCCCAAGATGACGCTGCTCATAGAGCGTCGTCAGAAAAACGAGAAGTTCGCGCGAAAGCTGGGTGTCGGTACCTGACATGTTTTTCAGATTCTGAAAGATTATTTTGCGCTTCCAGGCTTCAAAAACTCAGAAAAGTCACCATGGATGGCCTGAAATCCCGGGCATATAGTTCTGAGCACGCGATCGGAAGCGCGATCTGATGCAGGAATCCTAGCCGCACGAGGCCATTTTTGCATCACGCTTCCGGTGCCGGACCATTTCAATATTCGAAAAAGGAAGCATCCATGTCCCGCCTTCTCAAAGCATCGCTCGCTGCCGCTGCGCTCATCCCTGCCGCCGTCATGGCCATGGGCGGCGCCTCGGGCCCGAAAACCACCTATGAAGTTCAGGGCCACCTCGGCGAAATCGTCGTGAACCCCTATGAAGTCGCTCCGCTCACAGCCATCATCCGGAACGGCGGCTACCAGATTCTCGACGCCCGCGTGACGGTGCTTCCGAAGCCCGAAGGCGAGGAAATTTCCTACAACGTCTCGCGCCGCATGCTCCTAACCCACGGCGGCATTCCTGTTTTCGGCCTCTATCCGGACTACCTCAACTCCGTCAAGGTTGAATACACGCGCCTCTTCAACGGCAAGACGGAAAAATTCTCCGACATCTACAAGATCTACGGCTCGCCCATCTACGTCGAAGCCTCGGGCCTCGTCAATGAACGCTCGACCATGCCGAAGGTCCGTGCGGTCAAGGTCGATCCGAAGTTCAAGGACCGCCTCTACCTCCTCAACAACGCCCAGGACCTCGCGGGCAAGGCCTCCCATGCCGTCTGGAACAATCCCATGGGCGGCGCGCTTGAATGGAACTTCAACCCGCAGATCGGCATCGTCGACACGAAGGGCGACTATCGCTGGTATCTCTTCACGAATCCCATCTATTCGCTTGATTCCCTCTACTACGGCGGCGACATGATGGGCTTCCGCCAGAATAAGGACGGCGCCTTCACCTGGGGCTACGGCCAGCGCTACGTCAAGTACGACCTCATGGGCCGCGAGATCTGGAACCGTCGTCTGCCCATTTCCTACAACGACTTCTCGCACTCTCTCGACCCGGCCCAGAACGGTCACTTCTTCCTGCGCGTGGCGTCCTCCAACGTCAAGCTCGCCAACGGCCAGAACGTCCGCACGGTCCGAGACGTGATCGCTGAAGTCGACCATGACGGCTACGTCGTCGACGAATTCCGTCTCTTCGACATCCTCGACCCGTATCGCTCCGACGTCATCAAGGCGCTCGACCAGGGCGCGGTCTGCCTCAACATCGATGCCTCGAAGGCGGGCAAAACCCTCTCCGAGGAAGACATCAGGAAGCTCAATGAATCCGACCACTACGGCGACATCGCGGGCACCGGCATTGGCCGCAACTGGGCGCACGTGAATTCGGTCGACTACGACCCGACCGACGATTCGATCATCATCTCGTCGCGCCACCAGTCGGCCATCATCAAAATCGGCCGCGACAAGAAGGTGAAGTGGATCCTCGGCGCCCCGCGCGGCTGGAAGGGAGAATTTGCCGGCAAGGTGCTGAAGCCCGTCGACCATCAGGGCAAGCCCATCGCCTGCACGGACGCGACCTGCGAAGGGGGCTTCGACTGGACGTGGACCCAGCACACCGCCTTCCGCATTGATGCGAAGAGCAAGCCGGGCGTCGTTTATCTGACGGCCTTCGACAACGGCGACGCCCGCGGCATGGAGCAGCCGGCGCTTCCGGAAATGAAGTATTCCCGCGCCGTCGTCTACAAGGTTGACGAGAAGGCGGGCACGGTCGAGCAGGTCTGGACCTTCGGCGAGGAACGCGGCCACGACTGGTTCAGCCCCGTGACGTCGCTTACCGAGTACCACGCCGACAAGAATTCGATCTTCGTCTACTCCGCCACTGCGGGCGCTCCCTTCGACATCAAGACCGGCGCCTTCACGTCGGCCCCGAACCCCTACATGATGGAGTTCAACTGGGGCGAAAAGGAACCCGCTGTCGAAATGCGCGTCGAATCGACGACCGGCTACCAGGCAATGCCGATCGATCTGAAGGCCGCTTTCGAGAAGTAATTCCTGATCGATTGAGTTAATTCAGAAGCGATTGAGATCCCCGTCTGAGCGAAGGCGTTCAGGCGGGGATTTCCTTTATCCGGAAAAAATACGGGCAAACAACGGAATTGCTGCAGCAGCTCTGCCCATTCTGGTTGAAATCATTCAAATCAATCGGGTTTTCTTTCGGAGAACCTTGTCTCTCAATCCTTTCCATCGATTATTCAGGTTGTGGATTGATGAGAGGAACACTGCAGGAATAGCCGGCGCGGGATGAATTGCGTAGAATACTCGTCATTCTACTACCCTCCCAAAGGTCCACAGAATGAATACCGACGAAATCATTGAGCAGGTAAATGCCCATCGTGAAAAAGAGTCGAAGCTCTTAGAGGAATGGCAGCAGATCCGCGCCCGCGCGCAGGAACAATGCATCCATCTCATCGATGTTTTCGAATTTACCGCTGCTGATCTTCATCTCGGCAAGGACGGCAAGGCGATCAAGTCGCCCGTCAAGAATGCCGGCGTGCCGAAGTTCATCAACCCTGACGGCCCCGAAACCTGGACGGGCCGCGGCAAGCGTCCCCAGTGGTACATCCAGGCGAAGGAAGCGGGCTACACGGACGACGACATGCTGATCGCGAACAACACGCCCGCAGAGTCAAAGTAAAAGCGGCTGAGAAATCGTTATTTCTCTAAAAGCATTCGCCCTGCTCTCCTTTACCGGTGAGCGGGGCTTTTCTTTCATTGAGAACTATATTGACTCTCTTCGAGGAGGAATCCGAATGAGCGCTCTCATCCGACTGGAGCGCAATTCTCATTACAATCCTCAGGCAAATCATTCTAGGAATTGGAGTTTTACTGAGCTTCTGCCGGATCAATCCGGCAAGTCGACAAAATTACCATTTTTTGTCATATTGAGAGCCGGACCGGCGGAACCTGAACCGTGTCCGGGAAGGCGCGCAATGCTCCTCTCTCCCAAAATCGGAACTCATCCAAAACGCGGCTCTGAAGCCGCGCACCCTTCACTCTTACCGGCAATGAGAAAATGAACCGGCGCGCCGCCGTCAGTTTTCTTGACGCTTTGAACCAGGGCAATCCGGACCGGCGGGAGACGGCAAACAAACGACGCAATGCGCACCGTCTCTCAATTCCGGCCGCGGGATTAATTGTTTTGCTTGAGTTTCCTGAGCCACACGCCGCTCTTCAGGCGCATGAGGAAGATGCCGCCGCGGACGATGAGCTCGGCGCACATCGCGCTCCAGACGCCGACGAGGCCGTAGACGGGAGCGAGGAACCAGGCGAGCGTGAGGCGCACGACCCACATGCTCGACAAATTCATGACGGCAGGAATGAGCGTGTCGCCGGTGCCGATGAAGGCGCTGTAGGAAACAATGGCCGCAGCGAACATGGGTTCGGCCCAGGCTTCAATGCGAAGCACCCGGGTGCCCAGCTCAATCACCTCCGGCACATCCGTCATGATGCCCATGAGAACCGGTGCGGCGAAATAAAGGACGACTCCCATCACCGACATGACGACCATGCCGGCGCCGACGCACTTGTAGGCAATGCGCTTTGCGAGATCAAGGCGCTTTGCGCCGACGGACTGGCCGACCAGGGTCGAAGCCGCGTCGCCGATGCCGTAGCCCGGCATGTAGCAGAGGCTCTCCGCAGTGATGCCGAGCGTATGCGCAGCAATTGAAACAATGCCGAGAGGCGCCACGATGGCCGTGGAGAGAATCTGCGCGCCGCACATGAGGATGCGCTCAGCCGCGACGGGCGACGCAATTGAAAAGGCTCTCCTCAACACTGTCGCCTGCGGGATGAAGCTCCCCGAACGCCCCACGAGCGAAAGGAAGGGAGAGCGCACAACGAGCATCCAGAGCATGATGGCGCCGACGATGGTTTCCGCAATGCCCGTACCGACGGCTGCGCCGATGATGCCCAGATCCGCTCCGGGGACCGTGAGGGAAATGCCGAGGAACGTGTAGGTGGAGGTCGGGAAGATCAGCAGGAAATTAAAGAAGCAGTTGAGGATGCACATGAGAATCCCGAGATAGCTCGGGGTCTTCATGTCGCCCGTTGCCCTCAGGAGCGCCCCCGCGAGCCAGCCGAAATACGTGGCGGGGAGAAAAAGCGCCATCATGAGGAAGTAGTCGGACGCGTTTCCAGCGATCGACGGGTCGCCTCCGAGCCACACTGGAAGATGGGGGCTGATCAGGAAGCCCGCTGCCGCCAGGACGGCGGAAAACGTCATGACGGTCGTGAAGGCCTGACGAACGATGCTTCTGGCGGCGTCGAAATCCTCTGCGCCGATGCGGTGCGCCGTCTGCACCGAAAAGCCCATGATCGAAGCGCCGCCGATCCCGTAGAAAAGCCAGAGCGTCGTGCTCACCAGGCCGACCGCCGCCGAATCCGCGGCGCCGAGGTGCCCCACCATCGAGGCGTCGATGTACTGCATCAGGATGTAGGAAACCTGAGCAAGCGCCGCCGGAACCGCGAGGCGGACGACGAGTTCGAGCTCGTCGCGCACGCTGAGCTCGCGCACGCTGCGGAGCGTCTGTAGGAGCAAGGAGGTTCTGCTGGGACTCGAACTCATGGATGAAAAGGAAAAATGAAAAACGGCCTCTGAAGAATTGTGATCGAATCTTAGACCCGCTGAGGGGTCCGCAACTGTCTGATTCTTCCGCTCTCATGCCTGAAGCGACCGGAAAAGGACTTCTTATTCGAAAAAGGCAGCCCCGGCCGGAACCGGAACTGCCTCCTTCAATGGTTCATCTACTGAACCCGAAAAGCAGCCGAGTCAGACTCAGGCTTCGCCTTCCTGATAGGGTTCGGTGTTGAGGTCGCCCTCAAGGCTGGTCACGACGACGGCGGAAGCGACGTCGCCCACGACGTTGATCGACGTGCGGATCATGTCGAGGATTCGGTCGATGCCGGCGATGAGCGCCACGGCTTCAAGGGGAATGCCCACCTGCGTGAAGACGACGGTCGTCATGATGAGGCCGGCGCCCGGAACGCCCGCGGTGCCGATGGCGGCGAGAACGCCCATCAGAACGACGGTGAGCTGGTCGGTGAAGGTGAGGTGAATGCCGAAGACTTCAGCCGCGAAGATCGCGCAGACGCCCATGTAGACGGCCGTGCCGTTCATGTTGATGGTGTTGCCGAGCGGAATCGAGAAGGAAGCGATCGACTTCGTGGCGCCGAGCCTGCGTGCAGCGGCGAGGTTGGCGGGGAGCGCCGCAGCCGACGAGCAGGTCGTGAAGGCGACGAGCCAGGGCTCGAAGATGCCCTTCAGGAACTTGACCGGGTTGGTCTTGCCGATGATCGCAACAATCGGGATGAGGACCAGGAAGACGAGAACCACCGTCGCGATGAAGGACGTGAGGATGAGGGAGAAGAGCGGAAGGAGCACTGCGAGGCCGTGCTTCGCAACCGTGAAGGCGATGAGGCCGAAGACGCCGATCGGGGCGTACATCATGACGTAGCCCGTGACGCGGATCATCACGTCGCCCACGATTTCAAAGAAGCGGAGGACGGGCTTGCCGCGTTCGCCGAGGGACGCGAGCCCGAAGCCGAAGATCACCGCAAAGAAGATGATCTGGAGCATGGAGCCCTTGGCCATCGCTTCCATCGGATTGATCGGAACGATGTTGAGGAGCGTATCCGTCAGGCTCGGGGCCTTCACGGCCTTGGCGACGAGGCCGTCGGTCGAGAGGTCAAGACCGAGGCCCGGCTGAATGAGGTTCGCAAAGAGCAGACCGATCGCCACGGCGATGGCCGTCGTGACGGCATAGACGACAAGGACCTTGCCGGCAACGCGGCCGAGCTTCGAGGTATCCGAAATGCCGGCGGCGCCCGCAATGATCGTGGCGATGACGAGAGGCACCACCACCATGCGGATCAGGCGGATGAAGAGCGTGCCCAGTGGCTGCAGATAGGTCTGGGCGAATTGGGAGTCGACAACGGCGCCGACGATGACGCCGAGCGCAAGGCCGATCATCATCTGCCAGGCCAATGAAATTTTGAGTTTGCCAGCCATTATGGGTCTCCTCGGAATAAGGCTGAATGAAAAAAGACAGCAGGCCGATTCACATAAAAACGGGGCTTTGCGCGATCAGCGCTCTCCTCCTCTTCTTTCGGCAGGCTGCCTTTGCGTGTCGAGGTTAAGGTTAGCCTTATTACCGCAAATATTTGATTAGGGATAATCCTCCTTTACGTATGTAAAGACCGCTGGCAAAGCATGTTCCTTCCGGTTCTTGTTATTGCATGCCGCTTAGGGAGATGCGGCTTCTCAGCAGAAAGCGAAGAAAGCGGGGAGACTCTTCGAAGACTCACCTGAACGCGTCATGGTCCTTCGATGCGTCCGCAGCCTGATCCTTTTGTTCCACTTGTTCCTCTCCCCGAGCGCGGCGGTCTTTCTGATCGAGGTACTGCAGGACCTTGAGGCGCCGTAAATCCGCGATGGATTGAATGAGGAGCGCCTGGGCGAAGGCCGCGAGCGCCTGACAGAGGACGAGCGTGAGGGAGAGCGAATCCATGCTCGTGCCGAAGAGATAGGGCCGCGCGTAAAAGAGGATCAGCGTGAGGATGGTGTAGATCCAGCCGCGCCGCCAGAGCGACCGGCAGCGGAGTTCTGCCGGGTCCCGAAGATCTCCTCTCTGGAGGAGGAATACGACGAGCTTCACCGGAATCGCCGAGCGGACTTCAAACTCATCGGTCGCGAGCGAAAGCCAGGATGCTGCGTCAACGGATTCCTTTCTGAGGCGGGCGGAAAGCTTGAGCGCCCGGAGCGGCCAGATGAGGCGGACAAGCTGAATGCCGAGGTAGAGGTTTGCAAGCACGAAAACGAAGCCCGCAAGAATCCAGTCGAAAGAGAATGTCATTGGGTGCCCTGCCCGATCAGACGGTTTGAAAATTCCAGAAAAGCACTCTAGCGCGGTCCGGAGCAAAGCGGACAAAAAAATCCCGGAACGGCCGATGATGGAGCGTTCCGGGATTCCTGAGTCGATTAAAGCTTGAAGACCCTCGGGCCTTCGGAGCTCAAATTACCAGCAGTAGCGGGTGCCGACAGAGTAGCGGTAGTTTTCCTGGTAATCGGACCCATTGGCGCGGGTGAGCGATCCGTAGAAGGACCAGTTGTCCTTCACATAGATCTGGCCGCCGAAGCCGTAGGAAACCCACGTGCCACCGAGGTCCTCGGAGAGCTTCTGGACGGCAGAATCGCCGCGGCGGGCGTAAGCATCGCTCTCACCCTGGAAGTCGTGATTGACGGAAGCCGTGAGGTAGACCGTGCCCGCACCGTCAGCGACATTCATGCCGGCCTGGAAGCCGAGACGGCCGACCAACGTCTGGAAGTCGTCCTGATCAACGCGGATTTCATTCGCAGCCGTGTAGTCGGCGCCCTTCACGAGGCCGTAGGAGAGTTCAGCCTGCGGAGTGAGGTAGAAGGTCTTCGAGATGTCCCAGCGATAGCCCACTTCAGCGGAAACGCCGAAGGTCGTGTTGTCGTAGGAGCTCTTGAAATCCGTGACCGTCGCAACATCCACGTCGGTGCTCATGCGGCCCACGCGAGCAATGAGGTCGACGTAGCCGCCGCACGGGAAGAAGGCCGTGCCGTAGGCCGCGAAATTGAAGCTGTCGGTCGAAGAGTCGCCGTTCGAGAAGTCCGCCTTCGAATCCGTGTAGCCGAACGCGCCGCCCACGATCCAGTTGTCGCCGACGCGAACGTCAGCGCCGACCTGGATGGTGTTGGCCTTCACCTTCGTGGAAACCGAGTCCTCAAGCTTCGCTTCAGCGCCATAAACGCGCGCCCAGGTACCGACGGTGCCCTGGAGATTGCGAACTTCGCCCAAGCGTTCAGAAACGTGATTGACTTCGTAGCGCCACTGAGCGAGGTTAGCACCAGCCGTCTTCTTGGCGGCAACCAGCGTGGGAGAAAGGCCGCTCGCGTCGCCGAGCGTGGTGACGGAACCGCTTTCGGGGTTGTATTCCCAGGCTGCAGTCAAGTCGCTCGCTTCGCCGCCCGTGAAGCCTTTCATCAGCTCTTCGGAGTTGGTGGAGATGATGTCGTTCTTAATGGCATTCAAGGCCGCCGAGGCAGTGCCGTAGGTTTCCGTAACCTTGCTGCCGGCACGGAGCTTCAGATCGCCGTTCAGCTTTTGAATAGCAATGCCGCCCTTTTCGACAGTATTAAAAGTCAAGGAGGAATTATCTGCAGTCAGATTTTCCGATTTAAAGTTGCCGGACTCTTGAATAATATTTTGATTGGATAGAGAGATGCCTCCCTTTGAGCTCACATCGCCGTTCAAAATGGCATTCGCGGTCTTTTCTGAATGATTCGAGAGGCTCAAATTACTGGAAGCATCATTTAACGTTATATTACCGTTAATAGTTGCAGTGTCCGCCGAGATATTAGTATTGCTTCTTGTAGCGATAATATTGCCCTGAATGGATACTTCAGGAGATTTCAGAGAGACATCTGTCTTTTCGCCGGTCGTGTTTGTGAGGCGTACAGCATCACCATAAGCGCTGTCTGCGTCAACAGAGATTGCCAGGCTCTTTTCTGCTTCAAGCTGAATGTTTGTATAGGGGACTTCCATAAAATAAATGCCTGTAAATTCTGAAAATTTCAGAGTTTACAGGCATGAAAAATGGGTGTTTTGTGTTATAATTGAATTTGCGAAA
>NZ_WEHX01000287.1 GCF_009183815.1 Sutterella seckii
TGGTTTTGTTCTGCTCTATCTTTTCGCAACCGTTGCGATTGGCGTGTGGGCCTCCACCCGCGTGAAGAGCACCAGCGATTTTGCACTTGCCGGACGCAGCCTTCCGCTGCCAATGGTGATTACCGCTACATTTGCCACTTGGTTCGGTTCGGAAACCATTCTCGGTCTTCCGGGACGCTTCATCGAAAGCGGCATTGCGGGCGTGATTGAAGAGCCCTTCGGGTCCGGCATGGCCCTGATT
>NZ_WEHX01000288.1 GCF_009183815.1 Sutterella seckii
GTAACATCGATCGATGCTCAAACGTACTCAGACGTACTTGGTTGAAGCTCGATCGATGCCTCAGACGTACGTAGCTGTACATCGATCGATGCAGACGTACGTAGCTGTACATGATGATCTCAGGCCCGCTGCATTGTTTACTTCCCGTGATGGAGTAAAGCGCGCCGAAATTGCACGCAGACTCGGATTGAGCCGTCAATGGGTTACCAAGATCATCAAGATATCATCAAGATATA
>NZ_WEHX01000289.1 GCF_009183815.1 Sutterella seckii
GACTTCCCCTTCTCTAAAAATCTGGAGCGGGAGACGAGTCTCGAACTCGCGACCTCAACCTTGGCAAGGTTGCGCTCTACCAACTGAGCTACTCCCGCAGCGCATTGAACGGTTGACCCATACTGAGAAAGGTTTGGAGCGGGAGACGAGTCTCGAACTCGCGACCTCAACCTTGGCAAGGTTGCGCTCTACCAACTGAGCTACTCCCGCAACGCGTTCAGCGAAGTATGCGT
>NZ_WEHX01000290.1 GCF_009183815.1 Sutterella seckii
GGCGATTTCTATAGGGTGAAAGTCCCGATGAGCAGGAGGTAGTGCCAAGCTCACAGCCAGAGGCAAGGGTGTCCGTCGTGAGGCGGAATCTGAAAGAAGCCCGAGGCAAACCACTGACCTGACGTACAGAAACTTCATCAGGCGCATGAGAGGGGATAAGTCTGCGACAGAAGACGAAGTCCAACAACTACCCGGACCTTTCGGCGTAAATGAAGCAGGTGCATGG
>NZ_WEHX01000291.1 GCF_009183815.1 Sutterella seckii
GGCGGAGTTCATCCGTGCGCATTCCGTCTACTCCCGGGGCGCCATCGTTTCTCTCGACCCTGTCAAGGGCCTGGCTGAGGTTCCTGCGCTCGAGTATTAGCTCAAGTGTGATTCCATTCATCCTGAGTTCACGGGTCGTTTTTAGGGCTACAGATCCCGTAAGCGTTTCGTGAGTGAAGAACTGCATCCAGGTCAGTTAACAGACTGACGCGGCAAGC
>NZ_WEHX01000292.1 GCF_009183815.1 Sutterella seckii
AGGCCATCTCAGCATCGCTGAGCCCCTTCAGACGCTGCAGGAAAATCACCTTGAGCATCAGAACGACGTCGAGCGTGGGGCGGCCGCGCCTGCTCCTGCTCCTGCTCCTGCTCCTGCTCCTGCTCCTGCAGGCGGGCACAAGCGCCGCGACGGCGCTCTTTGCTTCGTCAAGCTTGAGATCCAGCTTCTGCTGAGCAGCATTCCCGGCAAGTCCAAG
>NZ_WEHX01000293.1 GCF_009183815.1 Sutterella seckii
AGGGCTTCATGTCGGAAGCAATTTTGAGCTTGCTGAGCTTCTTTCCGCCAATGATCTGAGCCTTGATGTCCTGCTGGCTCTTCAGCACCCGGGCAATGTCGTCCATGGACTTTCGGCATCCTCGAATGCCGTCGAAGAATAAGCCGACGCAGGCTTCCTCGGTGCCGCTCGCGAATACACGGGTTCTTTCCTCGACGCCGAAAATGCCCTTCTC
>NZ_WEHX01000294.1 GCF_009183815.1 Sutterella seckii
CCGCGAGCAATTAGGAACGGAAGTCCGAACGGCCGTGCAAGCAGGAGGGTGCCGGAAGGGATTCACGGAAAGAGAAACTCCGCAGACAAACGCAATGAATGGAATCACACTTGAGCTATTAACAAAGGTATTTAATAGTTGACGGATGGTGCTGTGTGGCGCTTGGGGTCAGGCCGCCTGTGCATAGAGGGTACTCTCATTCGTAAAACAGGCG
>NZ_WEHX01000295.1 GCF_009183815.1 Sutterella seckii
GCCGTCGAGGGTTGTGGTGGTTTTATCTTCATAACTCATTTATCAATTATAACATAACCGTAGCCGCTTGTCAACTATTTTGTGCCTATGTTAATAAAATGTCTGCCTACCAAGGACGTGAATTCCCAGGAATCCGTTAACAGAGTCTGAAAGAAATTCATATCCCGGCTTAGTTTTGATTTAAGGCAACTAACTGAAATCTAAAGGTTAGTTG
>NZ_WEHX01000296.1 GCF_009183815.1 Sutterella seckii
CTTCAAAACAATGATTTATCTCGTTGCAGGTAATCTGGATTTCAGCAGATGGACTCAGGCTTTAAAGTGTGGTTACCCACACTAAACGTCATAGAGCCCGTTTTCTTCCGGCTACTAAAGGGGGCTTCCATAAATTCGGAAAGCCAGTTTTTCCACTTCGCCGACAGTACCCAAAACAACGCCGAGAGCCTCAGCACCGATCCGATGTTGAGG
>NZ_WEHX01000029.1 GCF_009183815.1 Sutterella seckii
CGCGCTACGACGTTGTCTTTGAACTCCTGCGAATATCGCATGTTTTGCCACTCCATGAAAGGTTGAAGGGGTGGCGAAAGTTAGTATGACATCTAATGAAACTTGCCCACGAGCTTGCCCTTCCCACCGAAAGCGCTGGATCAAGACTTCTGACCTCTCCCGATCATGAAATTCACTGGCTTCGCAAGCTCTACGAAAAAGCCATCGCCGGTCTATGTGAAGTGCATCTGTCAAAAAACGGTTGGAAGATACTCCCCGGACGAATGCTCAACTGGAAAATCTCAGCACAGACATCTGCAATTTCATCCATTTTTCCATCGATGAAAACGGACATCTTCATGGAGAACCAGAAAAAAGCGCGCCGCATCATCATCGACACTAAGTTCAACGAGCTCCTTTCTCGGGGATGGCACCGCGATGAAACCATCCGTAATAGCTACGTATACCAGATGTATTCGTATCTGCGTTCACAAGAGGACTTTGTCGAGGACTCACTCGCCCGCACCACTGCGGGCGTACTTCTGCACCCTACGGTGAGCAAAGAGTTCAACGAAGCCGTTTCTATCCAAGATCACGATATTTGGTTCGCAACCGTCAACCTTGCCGGATCCGCCCAAAGCATACGGGACCGCATCCTTGAAATCGTAAATCAGGCCTCGTGTCCACTGCTTTCCAATAATCCTGTCATTCGCTCCTCTGAATGAGGAAGCTGAGGATGAGTGCATCGATGTCAAAGAAACGCGGTGCATAAACGAAGCGCCCTCTGTCCGGATCCAGCTTCCGGGTTTGGAGATCCTGCAGAAGGTTCTTAGCCTGGCGCCTGAAGTAATCAATGGGTTGCATGATGCAATGGCTCCTTCCCATGACGGGAGTTCTCACGAAGAAACTTTCGCATGCAGCCTGACCAAGAGGACGAGCCATCCGATCTATGCCGCTTCGTCCTCGAACGCCTGTACTGATCGGACGACGAAAGCCGCTTCAATGAAAATGGAGAAATTGCAGAATGAACGCGAACAGCAGTGCTTTTGCACAGGCGGTCCGGCGCGTCGTGGGGAGCCGATGGTCTTGATTACAGGAGGCATTCCTGCCCTGAGCTCAAACGATCGAGCTGCGAGCAGCACGCTGTAATGTCTTTTCATCCGAGCGTGCTCGTTCCTATTTTTCAGTCGGATTTAAGGGCAGTCTGACAAGCTTTAGCCTCAAATCATTGCGCCCAGCGCGCGCATCCAAACCCCCGCGCCCCGCAGATCCCTTGAAATATTTCGGAGACCAGAATTGAAAGCAATTTCCTCCAAAGTGCTCCGGCAGACGCTCCTTGCCTCGGCCGTTCTTTCCTCGTTCACCCTTGCGGATCTCGCGCTCGCGGCTGAAATGACTCCGATGAAGCCGGGCGTCTACACGCAGAAAGTCGTTGCCCACAACGGCTTCATGGAGGTTGAGGTCAAGCTTTCCGCCGACCGCATTGAAGCGGTGAAGATCGTGAAGAGCGATGAAACGCCCTACATCGTCGACGAACCGATGAAGCAGGTGATCAGCAAGGTGTTGAAGGACCAGACGCTGCGCGTGGATACCGTCTCGGGCGCCACCCGGTCGACCGGCGCGCTCCTTCGCGCCATCGGCGAAGCGGTTGAAGCCGCCGGGGGCGTAAGCTCCGAATGGACGCCTGATCCCGTCGTCATCGATCCGGCGAAGCTCCCGCTCGCCGATGCTCCGAAGGCTGACGTCGTCGTGATCGGCGCGGGCGCCTCGGGTCTTGCAGCAGCGGCCGCTGCCGCTGAAGCGGGCGCGAAGGTCGTCGTGCTCGAAAAGGCGCCTCAGGCGGGCGGCTCCCTCGCGCTTTCGAACGGCGTCCTTGCCGCTGCCGGCACGGACATCCAGAAGGCCTCCGGCACCCCGGCTGATCCCGCCGGTCTTGCCAAGCTCTGGCTCGAGGATCAGAAGCGCTCCGTGCGAGGCGGCGTCCCGGGCTATCCCGACAAGGCGCGCGTTGAAGCGCTCGTGAAGCAGAGCGCCGACACGGTCGCCTGGCTCACGAAAAACGTCGGCCTTAAGTTCTCCGCCAACCCGGTCGCCGCGGACGGCATCGGCGCCTATGCGCTCATTCCGGCCGCCTCTGAAGCGGGCAAGCCCGCCGGTGCAGCGCAGGCGGAAGCCCTTCTCAGCTACGTCGAAAAGAAGGGCGGCAAGGTTCTCACCTCCACCTCTGCCTGGAAGCTCATTACGGATAAGAACGGCTCCATCGCCGGCGTTTCCGCCGCCGACGGCAAGAACCGCTTCGAGTTCCATGCCCGCGCCGTCGTTCTCGCAACGGGCGGCTTCGGCGCCGACCTTCTGAAGATCACGCAGCGCCAGCCCCGCTGGGCCGCCTTCACGGAAATTTCCAAGGCCGCGAAGACGGATACCGGCGACGGTCTTGCCCTCGCTGAGTCCGTGGGCGGCCGCGAAGTCAACGACAGCTGGCTGATCGGCGTCGGCATTGCCCCCGCCTATGCCCCGATGACGCCTTCCATGCTCGGTCCCCGCGGCTGGAAGGGCATCACGCTCGTCAACGAAAAGGGCGAACGCTTCGTGAAGGAAGACCTGCCGGTTCTGGCTGACGCCGTTTCCGAGCAGCGCGACGCCTGGCTCGTTCTCGACAGCACCGAGCACGACAAGGCCAACCGCCTCATGGCGTACTTCGGCTACGAAACGGTCGTGAACGCCAACAACTGGGAAGAGCTCGCCCGCCGCATCGGCGCTCCTCAGGCGAAGCTGCGCGCGACGATGGACAAGTACAACGCCGACGCGAAGCTGGGCAAAGACACCGTCATGGGGCGCGACCCCGAAAACTTCGCGCCCCTCACGAAGGCTCCCTTCTACGCTGTCAAGGTGAAGCCCGTGATCGGCGGCACCATGGGGGGCGTGCTTACCGACCGTTCGTGGCGCGTTCTGAACGCTAAGAAGGCTCCGGTGAAGGGCCTCTGGGCCACGGGCGAAATGGCCAACCGCGCCTTCTACAACCGCGTTTATGAACCGGGCACCGGCCTTCTCATTGCTTATGAGTCCGGCCGCGAAGCAGGCGCTGCGGCTGCCAAGGCTGCCTTGAAGAAATAATCCTCAGCCTCAAAGACTGTCGATTTTCCAAAACGGGCGCGGGATTAAGACCCGCGCCCGTTTTCTTTGCCCAAAAGTCCGCCGGGAATCTTTTCCACAACCCGGAGACAACTTATGCACAGAGTTGTTCACAAAAAGTTGTCCTCAGTTTTCTTCACATTCTGAGTGGAGAAAGCTGTGGATAAGTTCTTCTTTCCTTGTGCCTCAGCGAAATATTGATTGCCTAAATTTCAGGCAAATCATTTCGCCCTGTGCATAACCCTGAAAGCTTCATAACCCTGGGGACAACATTGGAAGAAGAGCATCTCCCCAGACGCGAGCCAGATCCTCGAGGCGCCAGCGCGCGTTTGCAGGGCTCGTCGACGGCATCCTGAGCGCGCGGATCGATGCTCTTTGAGACTCGTCGATCTGAGGAAGCGCAAACGTCCGCCACATCTTCTCGCTCATGCTGCCGTTGAGGCAGACAAGTCTGATGCCGGAATGAGCGGCGAGGAAGTCACCGAGGGGATTCACTTCGGGCCTCAGAATCGCCGAATCGAGGCTTCCCGTGCGCTCGCAGCTCCCGATGGTGTCCCAGAGCGCAATGCGGTGGTCCTTGAGCGCCTGGATCCGTTCCGCATAAGGAGAATCCGGCGCGAAGCCGAGGAGCTCTCCCATCACCGGCCAGAAGCGGTTTCTCGGGTGCGCATAGTAGGCGCCGGCTTTGAGCGACGCTTCGCTCGGCATGCTGCCGAGGATGAGCACGCGCGCATTCGCATCGGCCGCAGGCGGGAACCCATAGAGTCGACCGCCCGACTCCGGCACGGAAGGCCTGGTTGACAAAGTCATCCGGAAAGTCTCCAGCCAAAAAACAAATCCCGGAAAGCCTCTCAGACTTCCCGGGCAGGATTTTGAAGTTCCCTGACTCGCTGACGGAATCTCTCAGGTCTCAGGGAAGGAGCATATTGGTGCCCACTTCGCAGACGCCGCCGATGCACCAGCCCATCCCCATGAGGACCACGGCCAGAAGAACCAGGAAAAGAACAAAGAGAATGAGGGTTCCCCATGGTCTCGGACCATGGCCGCCTGTATTCGTCGCGTTCGTTGTCATGATGAAATCCCCCTCACCAAAGAGTACCGGCAATCCGGGTTGAAATACGGAATCAACTTTCATCTCTATCTATTCATGTTTTAACACAAATTCACGGGACGTGACTAAATATTTCCGCGATCTTCAGCATGCATGTGCGAAAAGCGCACCATATTCGGGCAGACAGGGCGATATCATGGCGGATTCTCTCCATTCGCCTATTTTCCCCCGGTCGTTTTCCCATGAAGAAAGCGTTTCTTGAACTCCATCTCTCCGTCCTTCTTGCCGGCTGGACAGGCATTTTTGGCAAGCTCATTTCCCTTTCGCCCGGCCTCATCGTCTTCTGGCGCATCGTGATTGCGGGCGCGCTTCTCTGGGGCTGGCTCGCCTTCCGGAAGCGCATGGAATTCGTCCCGACGAAGGACCGCATCGGGATTGCGCTCGTGGGGGCGCTTCTTATGCTGCAGTGGACGCTTTTCTACGCGTCGATCAAGGCTTCGAACGTCTCGATCGCGATCGTCGCCTTCGCGTCGATCGGGTTCTTCACCGCCATCATTGAGCCTATTCTCACGCGCTCGAGAATATCCTTGAAGGAAATCGCCTTCTCGGTCGTGACGCTCGTCGGCATCTCCTTCATCTTCCACTTCGACACCCAGTACCGGCTCGGCATCATTCTCGGCATCATCTCTGCCGCCGCTGCCGCCGCGCTCGCCGTCTTCTTCAGAAAGTACAAGGCGAAGTACCGTGCCGACACCGTCATGAGCTGGCAGCTTGCCGGGGGCTTTGCCGCCTGCCTCATACTCCTTCCCTTCTACCGCCATTTCGGTCCCGCGGAGAATTTTCTCCCCTCCGGGATCGACTGGCTCTATCTTTCGATCTTCGCCACCTTCTGCACGCTCGGCATGTACCTGCTGCAGATTCAGGCGCTCGAAAAGATTTCAGCCTTCACGGTGAACCTCACCTACAACCTTGAGCCCGTCTATTCGATCATTCTCGCGATGATCATCTTCCAGGAAGGAAGAGACCTCGGTCCCTCCTTCTACTTCGGACTCTTCTGCATCGGGCTTTCGGTGCTCCTTCAGACGATGTCCGTGGTGAGGCTGCAGAAGAAGGTCGCGCGGCTTGAGAGCGACCGCACGGCTCTAGGCGCATCGGAAGCGGAGCGCCCGCGCGAAATGAAGCTCTGACCGCGCTCGCTTTTGCCGAAAATCATGAGGCCTCAATTGGACATTCTCCAATGAGGCCTTTTTTCATTCCCCGCCCGTGGAGCGGTTCCAGTTGTGGATGAAGCGCTTCGCGGTGCCGAGGGCGAATCCGAGCTGGTAGAAGCTCCTTCCCATGGAAGCAATGATGCCTTCCACGTCCACGATCGGGAGCTTGTCGAGGATGTAGCCCTCGAGCTCGTCGCGAAGGACGTCCTGGGGCGAGCGGTTTCTCATCTCGGCCACCGCCCTCAGCGTCCTCATGGCTTCGGGCGAGAGCCCGTGAAAAATGCGCGCAAGCGCCTCTTCCTTGAGGCGCGCCTCAATCTGCGCCTGCGCCTCGTTTCTGAGCTCTCCTCCCATCAGGCCTCCTCTTCGGCGAGCGCGCCCGCGAAAAGGTTGGCCCAGCGCGCGGCTAGAATGACCGCAGGCTCAATTTCCGCCGCGCTCGATGCGGGGTACCCCGCATCGAGCGCCGCCGTGAGAATGCCTTCGCCCTCGCGCACGAAAAGCCTTCCGGCCTCGGCGATCACCTCTTCGTCCGTCATCGTGGGAAGAACGGAAATCTGGCGCCCGAAAATGCGCATGAGTTCCTCGGCGAGCCCTTCCGGATGCCAGGGGTCGACGATGTCGAAATGACGGCTTCTTCCGGAAAAGACGGCCCCGAGCCAGAGAACGAGCTTTTCATTCGCTGCATTCAATTCGTCGCCCGTCATTTCGCCCGCGCTCACGGCCGCAAGGCGCTTGGCGAGGTTTCTCAGCGCCTGACGGAAGATCCCGTCCACGATGTCGATGGCGCCAAGGCTCGGGAGCTGCTCCGAGCGGGAGGAAAAGTCGCTGCAGCAGCCTCTTCCCGGGCGGCAGGTACCGCACTTCATCGCGCTTCTCCTTCGTCCGTCTTTGCGGGCGCTTCACCGAGCGAGTCGCCCAGGAACCGCTCCGCCCAGACGGCCGCCACGCGGTCGATGCGGACGCGAAGCGACTCGACCGAAAGGTCGTCGCCCTCTTTGGCGGCGCTCCGGATCATCGAATAAATTTCCCTGAGGAACACTCTCGCGGCATGCACCATGAGCGCACGGGGGTTCCCCGCATCCGTGCCTTCCGGAAGGTCGCGGAAAAGCGCGGGGAGGTTTCTCTTGATTTCATCGACGAGTTCAGGTCCGGGCTTCGGGCCGCAGCCCTTCAGATCCAGATGGATCTTCTCATGCTCATCCATCAGGATCTGCGCGAGCGTGCGCACGGTGGCGTCGTCCAGTTCCGACGCCTCCTCGGGCTTCAGCTTCCCGCTTCTCACATCAAGGACGTGCTCGAGAACGCCCGTCACGATGCCCGCAAGAAACGTTCTGAATTCTTCCGCGCCGATGGCGGCCTTTTCCCCTTTAAGCTGTGAACGGGCCTGAGCCGCCACCTCGTTGGCATTTCCTGACATAACTTTTTCCTTTAGCCGAGTATCCGTTTTGCCCAGCCGAGCATCCAGTCGTGAATGACGGAGGAAGCGAGAAATTCGTGGAGCGCCTCCTCATTCATCACGCCGCCCTTCAGTTCAAGCCAGGCGTCAGCCCTGACGAGAAGCTCCTCGAAGAAGGCATTGACGGCAAGCGTCACGACTGCGGCGTCATCCTCGAATATTGCCCTATCCTCGGGCTCCATGGCGTTGAGGCGCTTCGAAAGAAAGGGCCTCAGGCGCTTCGCGGCGCCGGCAATCGTAAATCCGGCCGGAAGCTCCACGATTCCGCTCTTTTCCTCAAAGAGCGCGGCAAGTCCGAAAACGATCTGCGACACGCGCTCCTCGGTATCTGCGGACTTGGAGAAGTAAATCGCATGAAGAAAGTCGGAAGCAGCGCAGCTGAAGAGCTCCGCCGCTGCTGAAGGATCAGAAAGACTCGGGCGCACCTGCAGCGCACCCTCAGAAAGTTGTTCGGTCATCGGGAATCGTACCGGTAGAGAAACAGGGTCGCGACCCCGCGGCAGCCTAGTGCCTGCGGGTTCTTTCACGCATTATAGGTAGGGACGCCCGCATCAAATCCGCAGTCAGAGCGAAAAGGCGCCTCAACGCCGGAAAGCCGCCTCGAGGCGCTTCAAGTCCGCTATTCTTATTGAGTCCTCACGCCCGCTCTCTCTAACGCCTGATGCGTCCCCGCCTCTCTCACCTCATATTCACTGAAGCGGTCATTGCGCTCGCCGGCATTGCGCATGCCGAACCCCGGGAAAGCGTCCATTTCGGCCTTCTCAACATTGAGCAGGAGGCGACCTACGGCGACCGCCGCGACAACGTGCAGGAGAGGACTGTCGACTATCTGAGAAAAGCCTGTCCTGAGATCGACTTCTCCGTTGAGGTTTACGACATCCTCGGCCTCCAGGCTGCCGTCAGGGAGGGGCGCGTCGACGCGTTTCTCTCGAGTTCCGGATTCTTTGTCGAGCTTTGGCACCAGGGCGTGAAGGACCTCGCGACGCTCGTTTCCAACGACTTTCCCGACCCCAACCGCTGCGTGGGCGGAAGCTTCATCGTGCGCGCCGAAGAGCCTCAGGATCTCACGCTCGACGATCTGCATGGAAGAATCGCCGCGGCGCCCAATCCGCAGAACTTCATGGCCTATCAGATCGGCATGGCCGAAATTGCCCGCCGCGGCTACGATCCCGACCGATTCTTCTCGCGCCTCGACTTTACCGGCAACGACCTTCCTGAAGTGCTCCGCCGCGTGGCTTCGGGCGACTCCGATGTCGGGCTTGTGCGCGCCTGCATTCTGGAAAGTCTTCTGAAGAAAATGCCGGAGCTCCGGGGTCGTCTCAGGGTGGTTGAACCCGTAAAGGATGCCCCGATCAGCTGTGCCGTTTCAACGCCGCTCTATCCCGGCTGGACGGTTGCCGCCACAACGTCGCTGAAGCCCGCTTCCGCGGAAGCCATTGCCCGGGCGCTTCTCACGCAGCCGCCCTCCGGCGCGGGCGGCTACCGGTGGTCTGTTGCCACCGACTTCAAGTCCGTGAACGACGTCTTCCGGCTCCTCAAAACCGGCCCCTATGCATATCTCGACGAGTGGACTCTCAAAGGGTTCCTCCTCCATTACTGGCCGCTCTTTGCGCTCGCCGCGGCCGCCCTCTTTTTCTGGATCCTTCACTGGCTGAGCGTCGAAAAGCTCGTCAAAAAGCGTACAAAAGAGCTTCAGGCGGCGCTCGGGCGCGAGGCGCTCCTCCACAGGAAGGCGCTCGGCGCCGCAGAACAGTCTGAAAAGCTTCTTCAGCTCGGGGTCGTGAACGAACTCTCCTGCATCTATGCGCACGAGATGGCGCAGCCGCTCACGAGCATCGGATACCTTGCGAGAACGCTCAAAACGCTCTCGGGAAAGGAAGCCCTCAACCGCGACCTCATCCGGCGGTGCTCGGAAAAGATTGCAGAGGATCTTTCGCTTGCCGAAGCGATTCTCACGCGCGTGAGGCGCTACGCCAAGTCGCCGATCCGGCGCAACTCGGAGGTCGACCTCTCGGGGCTTTTGAACGAAGTTGCAGACTCCGTGAGGCGCCTCAACCCGGGGACCGAACTCGTCCTTGACGCATCACCCGCCGTCGTCGTCCGGGGGGATCAGCTCGAGCTTTCGATCCTCATTCTGAACCTTCTCAAAAACGCCGCTTCCGCCGCGCTCGACCACCGGGTTTCGGCCTCTCTGAAAGCCGAGGGCGACTTTGCGGAGATTGAGGTGAAGAACCTCGGAAAAAGCATCAGGGGATCACCCTTTGCCGACCGCGTCCTCATCCGCAAGGCTCAATCCTCCCTCAGCGAAGCTCCTCAGGAAGGTGCGCTGGGGCAGCCCCGGCCCGACGGCCTCGGACTCCTCATCGTGCAGTCGATCGTGCATGCGCACGGCGGCGTCTTCTCGTGGGAGAACGAAAAATGCGGCGCATCAGACGAATCGGCCGGCGGCGAACCCGGTGAAGCGCATGAAGCACCTGAAGGCGCGAGCGTCATCGTCATGCGCGTAAAGCTTCCCGTGAAAGGTCCCGACCCGGGCTCTGCTTCCAACCTTTTGACTTCAACCCATCCTTAACGAGACTATTCGAAGCGCGATGATCCCCGAAAACATCGAAGCACTCCAGAAAGAGTCCCTGATCCGCATTGTCGACGACGACGCGGAAATCCGCGAAACGCTCTCCCTCATGCTCGAAATCGAGGGCTGGCGGACGTGCGCCTACCCGGGTGCGCAGGAATTCCTCGTGAACGACCAGCCGTCCATGCCGGGAGTGCTGCTCCTCGACATCGAAATGGGCGGCATGAACGGGCTCGACCTTCAGATCGAAATGATGGAACGAGGTTATTCGCTTCCCGTCATCTTCATTACCGGACACGCGAGCGTCGACGCGGCGGTCGACGCCATGCGCCGGGGCGCGAGGGACTTTCTGCAGAAGCCCGTGAATCCCGACCGGCTCCTCTCGTCCCTCACTGAAGCAGCAAGGGAAAGCGTGCTTGAGGCTTCTCATGCGCTCGGAACCGAGGAAATCCGAAAGGCGCTCACTGAACTCACCGACCGGCAAAAAGAAGTGCTCCTCCATCTTCTCGACGAGGAGCACGTGAGAAAGATTGCCGAACGGCTTCAGATCAGTCTGAGAACGGTTCAGGGACACCGCGTGACGATCTACCGCAAGTTCGGCATTCACAGCTTCCGGCAGCTCAAGGATCTGCGCGGAGACATCCGCGCGATCCTTGAGGTCTGAGGGCTTCAAAAATTACCGAACAGGCGGGAGCGGCATGACGCTCCGCTCGAAGGCCCACGGATCCGAAACCTCGCCGGACCCGGCATCAAAGCGCATGGCCTTCCTCTCGTGGAAGTCGAAGCGCGCCCAGCCCGGGTTCCCCGTCTTTGCAAACCTGACCCACGCGCCGTGGATGAAGCCGGCGAGCGCCTCCGGCGGATTTTGCTCAAGCGACTGAACCGAGCGCGGCGCCTTCAGAGTCTTGAAGACAAAGGGCACGTCGTTCGAGTGCGCGGCTCCGATCGGCTCGCCCGTCTTTCCCTTCACCGGGCTCTGCCAGTCGAAGCTGTAGGACCAGACCTGGGCGTCGCCTGCAGCCAGAGCTTCGGTAAGGCGAAGCGCCGGCATGCGGAAGATGATGTCTCTGCGCAAAGCGGTCGCCGGGCTTCTCGCCCCTCCCGGCATCCTTATAAAGACGGCTCAGATCCTTCGGCAGATTAGCGCCTTCGAGGAGCTTCTCAACCGCCTTTTCATTCACCTTCGAAATCTGTCCGTTCGGGACGATGTAGTGGCGCCATTCGGAAGCCATCGAGCCCGCAATGACGTGCAGGCCCTCTGCGGCGCCGCGCCGGAGGGCCTCAATCGGACGCATCGGCATCTGGTCGCCGTCCACCCAGCCCTTGAAGAGCGAGGTGTTCCCGTCCGTCATCTGCGCCCATTCGCGGTCGCCTGCGAGCTTCCCGGCAAGCGGCCCGAAGGCGGCGAGGTCTTCAAACGGAACCTTCATCATCGATTCGCGCGTGGGCTCTGCGCCGACGGCATCCGCCACGAGCTTCGCCGCCCGGTCGGCCTGACGGTCGTTCGTCCACTGCGCAATCGCGGACGGGCTCTGAATGATTGCGCCCGCAAGAAGCCCCTTTGCGAGGGGCGACGCGATGACGTCAACCAAGTGCGTGCCGCCCGCAGACTGCCCGAAAGCGATGATTTTCGCGGGGTCGCCCCCGAAGGCGCTGATGTTCTTCTTCACCCACTCGAGCCCGGCGATGATGTCGCGATTTCCGAGGTTCGAGTCTCCTCCCTCGAGCTTGAGGAAGCCGTCCACATTGACGCGGTAGGCGATCGTGACGAGCACGACGCCGTCTTCGGCAAAGGCCGTTCCGTCAAAGCGCGGATCGTTGGGATTGCAGCGGATCGATCCGCCGCCCGGCACCCAGACCATCACGGGGTGGTTGGTCCCGTCCTTCGGCGCCCAGATATTGAGCGTGAGGGGACCGTCGCCCCCGACCATCTTCGGGCCTTTTCCCGGCGTCCCCGGCTGAAGCGGGATGGAGCCCGGGCGGAAGCAGTCCGTAATGCCGGGGAGCTTCTCCATGGGTTCGGGCTTCAGGAACCGGCGAACGGGTTCATAGGGATTTTTGATGAAGGGAATGCCGCGGTAGACCCGCACGGCTGGCGACTCCTGCGGGATGTAGCCGCGGAAGGTTCCGGCGGGAGCTGCGGCGAGGCTTGAAACGGCAGCCCCTTCCGGGAGTCCGGCGGGCGATTTTTCCTCCACCTTCGCCGCGCACCCGGCGAGTCCTCCGGCAGAAACGACTGCTGCGCTCAGGGCGGACTTTTGAATGAAATTCCTTCTTTGCATCTTTCTCCTCCTTTCGGCGTATCAGCTTCCCTCCCATGGTCGGGCGGCAGGGAAGCCGTTCTTCGGTTGATTCATCCTACGAAGAGCGGCGATTCCATGCGCTTCAAAATGAAGGAATTTTGAGATCGATAAACATGCGCGCGCATGTTGGGGAAGCATCATTCAGGGCATCAGAAAAGTTCCTCGGGAACTAGACCAAAAGAAGGAGAAAAAAGATGACCGCGAACTTCAATCGCCGCAGCATTCTTCGCATGGCCGGTGCCGGTACGGCGCTCGCCGCAGCAGCCGGCTTTGCCCGTGCTGAATCGTCCGAAGGCGTCAAGTGGGACGAGACCCACGAAGTCGTCGTGATCGGTTCGGGCGGCGCCGGCATGGCCGCTGCCGTCAAGGCCGCGCAGACGGGCGCGAAGGACATCGTCGTCTTTGAAAAGCTCGCCTTCACGGGCGGCAACACCCTGATTGCCCAGGGCTTCATGAATGCCGCCGACCCGGTGCGCCAGCCGCGCCAGGGCATCAAGGATTCTCCTGAAAACCACATGAAGCAGACGCTTGCTGCGGGCGACTTCCGCGGCGACCCTGAACGCGTGCGCGTGCTTTGCGAAAACGCCTACGGCGCCGTCACCTGGCTCGAAAGCCTCGGGATGAAGTTCAAGGACAACGTCATTCAGATCTTCGGCGCGCTTTATCCGCGCTCCCACATCCCCGCTCTTCCGAAAGGCCAGGGCTACGGCACCGTCCTCTCGAAGGCCGCGAAGGACCTCGGCATCAAGGTCGAGACGGGCGTTGCGATGACGGAAGTCATCCGCGAAAAGGCCTTCGACGGCCCCGTTCTCGGCGTGCAGATCATCCGCAAGGGCAAGCCCGTCTACGTCCGCGCCTCCCGTGCGGTCGTTCTCGCCGCGGGCGGGTTCTCCGGCAACAAGTACCTGCGCGAACTCCATGATCCGCGCGTGAAGGGCCTCGGCACCGACAACCTCCCGGGCTCAACGGGCGAAGTCGCGATGGCCGCCGTCCGCGTGGGCGGGTATCTGGTCGGCATGGACTTCATTCAGTCCACCCCGGGCGCTCCCGCCGGCAAGAAGATGAAGCTCCTTCTCAACTTCAACGTGAACGGCTCCATCTACGTCGACAAGCGCGGCAACCGCATCGTGAATGAAGGCGCTCGCCGCGACGTGATCCGCGACGCCGTCCTCGGCACGCCCGAACGCTATGCCTACACGGTCTGCGACAACGAAAACTTCATGAGCTACGACGAAGTGAACCGCAAGGCCATTCATGAAGGCATCAAGATCAACGAGGCCTGGACGGCCCCGACGATCCGCGAACTCGCTGAAAAGATGGGCGTCGACCCGGCCGGTCTTGAAAAGACGATCAACCGCTACAACGATGAATTCGTGAAGAACGGTGTTGATCCCGACTTCGGCAAGACCGCCGTCAACCTCACGAAGCGCATCGAAAAGGGTCCCTTCTGGGCGTGCTACACCGGCATGACCGTGCACCACACCATGGGCGGCCCCAACACGAACACGAAGGCTCAGGTTCTCGACTGGCAGGGGAACGCCATCCCGCGCCTCTACGCTGCAGGCGAAATCACGGGCGGCATCCACGGCACGAACCGCGTGGGCGGCAACGCCGTTCTCGACTGCTTCGTCTTCGGTCAGATCGCCGGCGAAAACGCCGCGCGCGAGAAGATCGCGTAACCGTCTCTCCCCTTCGGGCCGCGGATGTCCGCAGACAATGCCCTCATCCGCGGCCTGAAGTCTTGACTTTTCTCCGGGAAGTTCTCCCGGAGAGATAAAGGAGCGCTTCCCCGTTCAAAGCGGGCGAAGCGCTCTTTTGCTTTTCTGGGCGGAGCGCCGTTCCCAACGCAAAATTTCAACAATTTGGGATTATGATCCCAAAAAAGTTGAACATTTTGGGATTACAATCCCAAAAAAGAAAAGTTTTTAGGTGAATAACATGCCCGCATGGTTCGACTGGCCGTATATTCCGCGCGAACTCGAGGCTCCGCTCAGCGAACCGGGTCCTTCCGGCAGAGCCGAAGTCATCATCGGTCCCAGACAAGTCGGCAAGAGCACGATGCTTCAGAAGCTCGTAGAAGGCAGGCGCCACATCATCCTCACCGGAGAAGATGAGGACGATCTCGCCATCCTGTCGGATCCCAGGTCCTACCTGAAGCTCACAGAAGAGTATCCGTACCTCATCATTGATGAGGCTCAGTTCATTCCCGGCATCGGACGCGTCATCAAGCGCATCGTGGACAATAATCGGTCGGGAAGTCGAATATTCGTTACCGGATCGAGTTCTCTCGATCTCGCAGGCGGCCTCAAGGAATCGGCTGCCGGCCGCTTCAACAGCTACCAGCTGTGGCCATTCTCGCTCCAGGAGCTCGCAGGCCACTCTTCCTGGATTGAAGTGAAGTGCAGCATGGATGAACGCCTCATCTACGGATCCATGCCCGCCGTCGTAAATGATCCGCGACATGCCGAAGAATATCTTCTCGACATCTCTGACGCTGTGCTTTACAAGGACATCTTCAAACTTGCCGAAATGCGCCGGCCGACTGAACTCACTAAGCTCGTGAAGTACCTGGCGCTCAATATCGGCTCCGTTGTGAGGTATGGAACGATGGCGAGCGAACTTGGGATTCAGAACAAAACCATTGAACGCTATATTGATCTCCTCGAGGCATGCTGCATTCTCCGTGTTGTTCCTTCTCTCTCCCGGAATCCTCAGTCGGAAATAAAGCTCGGCAAAAAGATCTACTTCTACGACAACGGCATCCGCAACGCGCTTATCCGGAATTTCTCGCCGCTCCCCGCACGGACGGATTCCGGCGCGCTCTGGGAAAACTTATTCTTCACGGAACGCCTGAAGCTTCATGCCTTCAGACGCGACGGAACGGAAATTTTCTTCTGGCGCACGCGAACTCAGCATGAAGTGGACTTCCTGGAAGCGCAGAACGGAAAAGTCGCCGCGTTCGAGTGCAAAAGCAGTCCCAAGACCAAAACGACTTCCATTCGAGCCTTTGAGCGCGCGTACCCGGATACGCCGGTCACCATCGCCACACCCGGCAACGTGGACGAACTCTTTGCCTGAAATCATCCTCAGAGCGCCAGCCGGCAGCCGACGCCCGCTTCCGTAAGAAGCCACTTCGGCCTTGCGGGATCGGCTTCGAGCTTGCTTCTGAGCCTTCCCATGTAGATTCTCAGGTAGTGCGGTCGATCGACGTAGGCGGGTCCCCAGACGCGCGAGAGAAGCTGGCGCTGCGTGAGCACCTTGCCGCGCGATTCGATGAGGGTCTGCAGAAGCCGGTACTCGAGCTTCGTCAGGTGCACTTCCTCTCCCGCGCGCGTCACGACGCGGGCCGCAAGATCAACCTTCACGTCGCCGATTTCAACGACTGTTCCCGGGTTCCCCGGCTGAACGAGCGCCTGACGCCGAAGCTGCGCGCGCACGCGCGCCTTGAGCTCCCCCATGCCGAAGGGCTTCACAAGGTAGTCGTCCGCCCCGAGGTCGAGCGCCTGGATCTTCTGCTTTTCATCGGTTCTCGCGGAGAGGACGATCATCGGGAGCGCCATCTTCGCGCGCACGGCGCCGATGAGGTCGAGCCCGTCCCCGTCAGGGAGCCCGAGGTCGACGATGAGAAGGTCGGGCTGGCGGGTGAAGGCTGCCGTGAGCCCGCCCTTCATCGTGCCCTCGATGAAGGTGGTGAAGCCTTCATCCTGAAGCGCCGCAGCGATGAAGCGGGCAATGGTCGATTCATCCTCAATGATCAGAACGCGCGGAGAAGAAATTTCTGCACTCATCGTCTTTTCAAGCCTTGTTTGGTTGGGAATTCAGGGAATCTGCCGCTGCATCCGGGGATGCTGCCTCAGCCTTCCCGTCAGGAGCCTTCGGAAGCGCTTCCGCGTCATCCTCATGCTGCGCGAGCACCTTCTCCTCGTCGTCCATCTCCGGCACCGGCACAAGCGGGAGCATGAGCGTGAAGGCAGCGCCGCCCGCGGGCGAGTCGCCCGCGATGATTTCCGCATCGTGCGCGCGCGCAATCGTGCGGCAGATGGCAAGCCCGAGCCCAACGCCCGAAACCGCATTCTCGCGCCGGCCGCGCCTGAAGGGATCAAAGAGCCGCTGAGAGTTCCCGGCCGGAAGCCCCGGACCGTTGTCCGAAACGCTTGCCGCCACCCTGTCGCCGCGGCGCCTTGCCGCCATCGTAATCACCGAACCCTTCGGGCAGTACTTGGCCGCATTGTCGAGAAGGTTCGTCATGACGCGAAGCAGAAGCACTTCGTCGCCGTAGAGAAGCGGACAGTCGTCGGCAATTTTGATGTCGACGCGATAGTCCTTGAGACGCTCTCCCATTTCCGCAATTGCCATCCCGAAGAGTTCGTCGGCCGGGATCCAGGATTTCGAAAGCTTGATGCCGCCCGTCTGAAGACGCGCCATTTCAAGGAGATTGATGACGAGCCGCTCCATCCGCTCGGTCGATTCGAGGAGTTTTCCGGCATCCGTCCGGGCAGCCGCAAGGTCGCCCTTCGAGAGGCGCGCGAGGAGCCCCTCGGCAGACATTCTGAGCATCGTCACGGGCGTGCGCAGATCATGCGAAAGCGACTGAATGAGCGTGTGGCGAAGTCTTTCGCCCTCCATCGCAATGAGGGCCTGCCTCGCGTCCTGAGCGGCGTCGATGCGCTGGAGCGTCTGGGCGCCCAGCGCAATGAGCGCTTCAGCCAGGTTTCGCGTTACCGGATCTTCAGCCGCCTGAGGTGCCCGGAAGCTGATGACGACGACGGCGAGAATGTCGCCGCCCGCTTCCATCGGCACGTACCAGTAGTTTGAGGAAGCGAGCGTATGCGTTCCCCGTCCTGCCGCCTGCCGGTGGTCGAAGCACCAGCGGATGACGGCCGGGTCGGCGCCTTTGAGCACCGCTTCCGCGCGGCTGAATTCGACGTGCTCGGCATCCTTCTTCCGCGGCTCATCATCCTCAGAATCATCGGGCCAGTCGGGGAGCCAGAATTCGCTCTCGGCGCTCGCCTGGCCGTTGAGCGTGCCGGAAAGGACCTTGAGCGCCTCATCAACGGAGAGCGCCCTCGAGAAGGCGCGAGACGCTTCATAGAGCTGCCGCGTCTGGTGCTCGCGCTTGTTGGCGGCCTGAGCGAGCTTCTGCCGACGGGCGACGAGCTGCCCCGCAACCAGCCCCACGAGGAGCATCACGAGGAAGGTAATGAAGTACTGGGCGTTTGCGACCGAGAAGGAGAGCCAGGGCTCAACGACCGTAAAGTCGAAGGCCACCACCGCGAGCATTGCGGCGAGCGCCGCCGGGCCGCTCCCGTAGCGAACGCCGCAGAAGAGCACCGCGAGGAGGTAGATCATCGCGTGGTTGGTGGGCTCCATGGCGTTGCGCAATGGATAGAGAAGGAGGCAGAGGACGCCTACCGAGGCCGCCGCCTGCCACCATCCGGAAGTGGAGAGATTGAAGTCGCTCACCATTGCGAGGAGCCGCTGCGCAAGCGACCCCCTGACGCTCCCCTGAGCGGCGAGGAAGATGAGATTAAGTTCCGGAGAACCCTTCTTCAAGGCTCTCGCACGGGCATTCGTCTGCCAGGTTGAGGCCGTGAGCACCGCGACGAGTGAAAGGTTGTGCTCGCGCGCATACTGCCCGATCTCGGCCGCATAGTCGCCCGCGAGCTTGTCCGTTTCGGCGCCGAGGGACTCGGCGAACTTAAGCACCTCCGTTACCCTCGGGCTGTCTGACGGTATGGAGAGCGCCGACTCCATCCAGACGACGTGCCAGGGGGAGGAAAGCGCGCGGGCAAGACGCGACATCTCGCGCACGGCTTCGAGAGACGGATACTCCAGCACAAGAAGGGCGCCGTAGGACGTATCCTCCACCGCCTGCCGCGTGGAGAGGAGCCTTTCGGAGCGGATCTGGCTCTCCATGCGGCTTGCCATGAAGCGGAGCGCGAGCTCTCTCAGGGCAATCAGATTGCTTCTTCGGAAGTAGTTGGCGCGCGCCCGCTCGATCACCTGCGGCAGATAAATCTTTCCGGCATTGAGCCTCGCGATGAGGTCGTCGGGCGGCAGGTCAATCAAGCGCACTTCGTCCGCTTCATCGAAGACCCGGTCCGGAACGGTTTCGGAAACCTCCACGCCCGTCACGCGGGCGACGACGCCGTTGAGGCTTTCAAGATGCTGAATATTGAGAGCCGACCAGACGTCGATCCCCATGTCGAGGATTTCCTCGATGTCCTGCCAGCGCCGGGCGTGGCGCGAACCCGGAGGATTCGTGTGGGGCATCTCGTCCACGACGACGACGGAAGGCCGCCGGCGAAGAATCTCGTCGACGTCGAGCTCCTCCGTCCAGACGGCTCCCCGGCGCATGCGCTTTCGCGGCAGGATCTCGAGGCCCTTGAGGAGCCTCATCGTGTCGGGACGGGAATGCGTATCCACCCACCCGATCAGACAGTCCTTGCCGCTCTTTCGCCGCTGGTGGGCTTCCGTGAGCATGGCGTAGGTTTTCCCCACGCCCGGAGCCATGCCGAGAAAAAGCCGGAGCTTGCCGCGGCTCCTGCGCTGCGCCTCTTCCAGTACGGCTTCCGGATTCGGTCCATCGCCATCACGCGCCATTCATTCGCCTCGCTCTTTTCGGATTGCTGGCAGCAATCTCAATTAAGGGTTATCTCGCAGAGAGTCTACGCGGGGAACATAGACTCTGTATACGAAATCACTTTGCCTCCGGCTTCGGGAAAGGCACCTTCTTCGTGATATCAAGCACTTTGAGGTTGAGTTCCAGCACATTGACGAGCGGGTCGCCGCCGAAGGCAAGAAGATCCTTTTTCGCCATGCTTCTCACGAGTGCTTCAAGCTGAGCCGCAGGAATCCCGGTCGACCTTGAAACCCAGGGGATTTCATAAAGGGCGCCTGCGAGCGAAATCTGGGGATCGAGCCCCGAAGCCGAGGCCGTCAGAAGCTCCATCGGAACGGGAGCGCCCGAGCCCGTGAGCTTCTGCCAGCGCTCCGAGCGCTCCTTCACGGCTTTCGCGAGATCCGGATTGCTCTGGGCGTAGTTGGTTCCCGAAGTCGCCATCGGGTTGTAGGGATTCCCGCCCGTGGCGGACGGACGCCCCTCGAAGAGCCCCGTATCCGTCCAGTCTTCGCCGAGGAGCCTTGAGCCCGCGACTTTGCCGTCTGCAGAGCGCACGAGGCTCCCTGAGGCCTGATCCGGGAAGATTGCATTCCCCGCCACGGTGACGAGCGCCGGATAAGCGAGGCCGAGAATGAGGCCGAAGAAAAGGAGGAGTTCAAAGCTTCTCCCGAGCGTCTTCAGAACCCCGAGCTTTTCGCGCGCCCCTGAGGGCGCTCCTGTCATTTCATCTCTATCAGTCATAAGAACAAGAATTCCTTTCCTTTAAACAAGTCCGATTGCCGTGAGCACCATGTCAATCGCCTTGATCCCGACGAAGGGAACGATGACGCCGCCGAGGCCATAAACGAGAAGGTTGCGCTTCAGGAGCGTCGACGCCGATTCGGCGCGGTAGCGAACGCCCTTCAAGGCCAGCGGAATGAGGCACACGATGATGAGCGCATTGAAGATGACGGCGGAGAGGAGCGCCGAAACCGGGCTCGTCAAGCCCATGATGTTGAGGACGGCAAGTCCCGGGTAGACGCCCGCAAAGGCCGCCGGCAGGATGGCGAAGTATTTCGCGATGTCGTTCGCAAGCGAAAAGGTGGTAAGTGACCCGCGGGTCATCAGCATTTGCTTGCCGATTCTCACGACATCCATGAGCTTCGTCGGGCTCGAATCGAGGTCGACCATGTTGGCCGCTTCCTTCGCGGCATTCGTGCCCGAATTCATCGCGACGGCGACGTCGGCCTGGGCGAGCGCCGGCGCGTCGTTCGTGCCGTCGCCCGTCATGGCAACAAGGTGCCCTTCCTTCTGGTAGCGCCGGATGGAATCGAGCTTCGACTCAGGAGTTGCCTCCGCGATGAAGTCGTCGACTCCCGCTTCAGAAGCAATGGCCGCGGCCGTCAGGCGGTTGTCGCCCGTGATCATGACGGTCTTGATGCCCATGCGGCGAAGCGCTGCAAACTGCTCCTTGATGCCGGGCTTTACGATGTCCTTCAATTCAATGACGCCGAGCGGACGGCCGTTCTCAGAAACGAGAAGCGGGGTTGATCCGCGTGCCGCCACGGCATCCACCTCGCGGCGGAGCTCCTCAGGAACCCTGAAGCCGGAGGCTTCGACATAGTGCGCGATGGCGTCGGGCGAACCCTTCCTGATTTCGCGCCCGTCGGGGAGATTGACGCCCGACATGCGGGTCTGCGCAGTAAAGGGAATGGCCGCAGCGTCCTTCGGGAGCGTGATGCGTTCTGCCTCTTTCCCAAGAAGCTTCTCGGCGAGCTTCACGATCGACTTTCCTTCCGGCGTATCGTCCGAGAAGGAAGAGAGGAGCGCGCATTCAATGAATTCATTCCTGTCGACTCCGGGTGCGGCCTTGAAGGCATCGGCGGAGCGGTTCCCGAACGTGATCGTGCCGGTCTTGTCGAGAAGAAGCACGTCGACGTCCCCCGCGGCTTCAACCGCGCGGCCCGAGCGGGCGATGACGTTTGCCGCCATCAGCCGGCTCATGCCCGCGACGCCGATCGCGGAAAGAAGTCCGCCGATCGTGGTCGGAATCAGGCAGACGAGAAGCCCCGCGAGGACCGTGTAGCCGATCACCGTTCCCTGGTCGCCGATTTGCTTCGCGAGGATCGAGAAGGGCAGAAGCGTCGCCGTAACGAGGAGGAAGATGATGGTGAGCGCAGTGAGGAGAATCGCAAGCGCCTTTTCATTCGGCGTGCGGCGTCTCTCGGCGCCTTCGACCATCTGAATCATCTTTTCGATGAAGGATTCGCCCGGATCGCATTCGATCCTCACAATGATCCAGTCGGAAAGAACAGTGGTGCCGCCCGTGACGGACGAGAAGTCGCCGCCCGACTCGCGGATTACCGGCGCGGATTCGCCCGTCACCGCGGATTCGTCGACGCTCGCAATGCCGGCGACGACTTCGCCGTCGCCCGGGATCACGTCGCCCGCACGAACAACCACGACGTCGCCCTTTCTCAAGGTCGTGCTCTCCACGTCTTCGGTGGCAATGTCGGGACTGAGCGCCCGGACATCGGCAAGCGCCCCGGCGGCATTCACCGCCTTATGCGCGATCGTGCTCTTCGTTAGGCCCTTGAGCGCAGCGGCCTGCGCGCGGGCGCGGCCTTCAGCAAGGGCTTCCGCGAAATTAGCGAACAGCACCGTAAACCAGAGCCAGACCGCGGTCCAGCCGGCAAAGGCTGCGGGCTCCTTGGAATAGCCCGCCACGGACGCGGCGAAAATGCCGGTCGTGAGAATGGCTCCGAGCCAGCAGAGGAACATCACCGGGTTCTCGAGCTGAGTGCGGGGCGTGAGCTTTTTGAAGCTCTCCACCACTGCCTCGCGCACGAGCCCGGGCTCAAACAACTTGAAAGTTTCTTTTTTAGACATGTATTCGTATCTCTCAATCTCCGCCCCGCCTCTCTTCCTTCGCTGCGTTTTTCTTTATTTCAGGAAGCGCAGGCCAAGAATCGAAGCGGGCGGACCGGGGACCCCCGGTTGACTCATTAACCTGAAATGTCAATCAGTCTTACGAGACATCAGGGAAGCGAGACGTATTCGGCAACAGGGCCCAGCGCGAGAAGCGGGAAGTAGGTGAGTGCGCCGACCAGAAGCACCGTCCCGACAAGCAGTCCGCAGAAGAGCATCCCGTGCGTCACAAGCGTTCCGTCGGAAGACGGCACGCGCCTCCCGCGAACGAGGGCTCCCGCGAGCGCGAGCATCGCGAGGATCACAAAGAAGCGGCCGAACCACATGGCGGCGCCCAAGCTCAGGTTGTACCAGGGGGTATTGGCGCCGAAGCCCGCGAAGGCCGAACCATTGTTGTTCGCAGCTGAGGCCCAGGCGTAGATCATCTGGGAGAAGCCGTGGGGACCGGGGTTCGTAATCGAATCCGTGCCGAAGCTCCCGAGGGAGGAAATGCCGAGCCCAACGAGAACGATCACCGGGGTCACGAGCATCCCGATGCTCGCGAGCTTCATCACCGGAACGTCGATCTTCTTCCCGAGGTATTCGGGCGTGCGGCCCACCATGAGGCCTGCAACGAAAACTGCGACGACAATAAAGATCATCATTCCGTAAAAGCCCGCGCCGACCCCGCCGAAGACCACTTCGCCGAGGAGCATCAGAAGCATCGGCACAAGGCCGCCGATCGGCGTGAGGGAGTCATGCATGTTGTTGACGGCGCCGCAGGAGGCTGAAGTCGTCACAACAGAGAAGAGCGAACTCTGAGAGAGCGGGAAGCGCATCTCCTTCCCTTCCATATGCATGGCGCTTTCAGCGGCGCCGTAATGCGTGAGGAAGTTCGCGCCGTCCGCCTCAAACCAGGCAAGCGTCAGAAGCGCGCCGGCAAAGAGCACGGCCATTGCGCACCAGACGGTCCACCCCTGACGGACGTCGCCCACGGCGTGGCCGAAGGTCCAGCAGAGGCCCGCAGAGATCGCAAAGATCGAGAGGCACTGAAGGAAGTTCGTGAGCGCCGTCGGATTCTCAAAGGGATGCGCGGAGTTGACGTTGAAGAAGCCGCCCCCGTTCGTGCCGAGCATCTTGATCGCTTCCTGACTTGCAACAGGCCCGAGGGCAATGCTCCCGTCCTGTCCCGTCACCGAGTGAAAGGCCTCTGCCGCGCTCCACGTCTGAACGCTCCCTTCGCCGATGAGAACAAGCGCGAAGATTAGGGCGAGCGGCAGCAGGAGCCAGAGGTTGACTCGAACGATGTCGACCCAGAAGTTCCCGAGATTTTTGGTTTCAGAACGCGCAAAGCTCCGGATCACGACGAAGGCGACGGCAATGCCGGTGCCTGCGGAAACAAAGTTCTGCACCGTGAGGCCGAGCGCCTGAGAAAGGGGCGAGAGCGTCGACTCGCCGCCGTAGCTCTGCCAGTTCGTGTTCGTGACAAAGGAAATGGCGGTATTGAGCGCCTGATCTGCGGGCATCCCGGCAAACCCCATGGGGTTCCAGGGGAGCACGCCCTGAAGGCGCAGGATCGCGTAGAGGAAGAGGCACCCCATCGCGTTGAAGATGAGGAGCGAAAAGGCGTACCCCGCCCAGCTCTGCTCTGCGTTTTCGCTTAGCCCCAGGCATTTGAGGAGCGCGCCGTCGATCCGTGCGATCGGAGCGGGAGCCCGTCCCTCGCACATCGGGGTCATCCACCGGCCAAGAGGCTTCGTGACGAGCGCGAGGACGAGTAGAAATAGAAGTAATAGTTCAACCGTTGCGGTCATGATTGATGCGGGATTCAGGCCCTCAGGCCGGCGCTGCCGGGAAGCCTCTCAGAAGGATTCACTCGCTTCTGAGCTCTTCCGGAATAACTGCGCGAGCGTACGGGGGTCTTCCCGTTTAATTCACAAAGAATATGGATAAAGCAGGCTTCATTCGCGCCAGAGCACGGTCAGAAGCCAGCAAAGGAGCAGCAGACACGCTCCCAGAAAGATGTATGCGCCGGTCATGGTTCCTGAAATTCCATTTGAAGGTGCTCCCGGTCATCAGGAGCGATTGGACTCAAGAAAGCCCGTGAGGAGCTTGAAGAACCCGAGGCTCAATAGGACGAAGACCAGCCAGATCGCCAGAATGACGATGTCGGACATGGATTTGATTCCTCCAGAGATATGAGACAGGAGGAAGATTAGAGAGCGCCGCGGCAATGCCGTATAAAAGTGAGGGTTCTCCCCGTAAACGGCGCGTAAATATTTGGCGGACGCCGCCTGAAACCGCTGGAATCATGCCTGCGCATCCCCGGAGGAACGGGGATCTGCTTTGATTTTCTTGCTGCCCGCCCTAGGTTACGGCGGTTATTGCTTGACTTCCCGATAGGCTTCAAAATGGCGGGAAGCGCCATTGAAGACGAGGACGGCCCGATGGAGTTCCCGTCTGTCGACGCCCTCGCCATAGCGGCGGGAGATGATCTGCTTCTCGCCTTCTTCGAGAAGCGCTGCGACTTCCGCCTGGGAATGTGCAAACTTGAATTCGAAAACCCAGCGCCGGCTGCCGACCGCAACTTCGAGGTCGCTCCGTCCGAGAGACGTGTGTTTCTCAACTTCCGGGATCAGGGCCGATCCCATCAGGAAGAGCTGGATGCAGGCGCGGCAGGCGGCTTCATTCGTAATGGGAAAATTCTTGTAGTCGATCTGATGGATGCCGTCGTTGAAGCGCCTGACGATGCTTTCGAGCGTTCCTGTTCCGAGGAGATCCGAAAGCATGGGCGCACCCATCGGATCGATGAATTTTCCCTGGAGGAGCTCATCCGCATAGAGCTGGGCGATCGAGAGCTCAACCTCTCTGTTGGGATAGCCGATGGTTGCGGTCACGTTGGGACGCACCGACTTGATGGTGAGATATCCCGCCTGGGTGAGCAGTGCATCGAGTCCGATGGTTTCATAGCCGCGCGCGGCCTGAAGATCCGTGAGGCGAACCTGCTTGTCTTCATCAAATTCGAACGGGTTCTCAATCCTGTGGCTCGCAAGATAGCCTTTGAGCACCGCCGGACGACCGCCGCTTTCGTACCAGTAATTTAAAAAACCTTCCTCAGGACTCTGCAGAAAGCTCAGAACCGACCACGGGCAATAGACGTGCGCCTGGGCATTTCTGTCAAAGCAGAATCCATCGTAATTTTTCCTGAGCTCCTCCAATAACTCTTTGCGATTGAGATGTAGGAGTTCCTCAGCTCTCTTCAAATGAGGATCAAAATATCGGACGATTTCTTCTTCCGTCAGTCCGAGAATGGTGCTGTATTTTGAATTCAATGAAATATCGTTGAGATTATTGAATTCAGAAAATATGCTTGTATGACTGAATTTCGTAATTCCCGTCATAAAGAAGAATCGCAGACAGCCGTCTGCATTCTTTAATACGGCATAAAACTTTTCCAGCTCTGCACGAACTGCACTGAACTTTTCCGGGCTTCCTAAATGAGCAGTGAGCGGCGTGTCGTATTCGTCGATCAACAGAACTAGCGAGCTTTGCGGCAGCGAATTAAGCCAGGTGCGCAGCTGGACGAAAAAGGAAACATCTGTATTTTCCTTATCGAAATGGAAGCCCAATGGAGAAAAGGCATTAATCAATTCACTTCTTAAAGTAAATTCAAATTGATCCTTGCTGACAAATTCCTTGAGGCCGGAAAAATCGAGGCGAACAACATCATATTTCCGGTCCTGCCAGAGCTTCTCAATCGCCAGTCCCGAAAAGTGCTTTATCCCATCCTTAAATAGTGAGGCGAAGGTTGAAATCAGCAGGGTTTTTCCGAAGCGTCTCGGGCGGATAAGCAGAAACTTGCGGCGCTGTGATGCAATATTATTAACAAAGGTATTTAATAGTTGACGGATGGTGCTGTGTGGCGCTTGGGGTCAGGCCGCCTGTGCATAGAGGGTACTCTCATTCGTAAAACAGG